>NZ_DBIC01000019.1:0-12987 GCF_002296545.1 Herbaspirillum sp. UBA812
CGAGATTTCGGAGGCGCGGTTTTCAGAAGAGCTGCCACCGTTGCCCGACATCAGCTGCAGGTAGTCGATGATGATCAGGCCCAGCTTGCCGCATTGGCGCGCCAGGCGGCGCGAACGGGCGCGCAATTCGATGGGCGATAGCGCCGGCGTTTCGTCGATGTAGAACTGCGCATCGTTCATCTTCTGGATGGCGTGCGTCAGGCGCGGCCAGTCTTCGTCCAGCAGGCGGCCGGTACGCAGGCGGTGCTGGTCCAGGCGTCCGACCGAACCCAACATACGCATGGCCAGCTGCGCGCCACCCATTTCCATGGAGAACACGGCTACCGGCAGGCCCGACTCGATGGCGACATGTTCGCCGATGTTGATCGAGAAAGCGGTTTTACCCATGGAAGGACGGCCGGCGACGATGATCAGGTCGCCCGGCTGCAGGCCGGAGGTCATCTTGTCCAGGTCCATGAACCCGGTCGGAACGCCGGTGATGTCGCTGGTATTGTCGCGATTGTAGAGTTCGTCGATGCGCTCGACCACCTGGGTCAGCAGCGGCTGGATCTCCATGAAGCCCTGAGAGCCGCGCGACCCTTCTTCGGCGATGGCGAAGATCTTGGATTCGGCCTCGTCCAGCATGGACTTCACATCCTTGCCCTGCGGATTGAAGGCATTGCCGGAAATCTCGTCGGCCACGGTGATGAGCTTGCGCAGAATGCCGCGATCACGGACGATCTCGGCATAGCGGCGGATGTTGGCCGCAGAAGGCGTGTTTTGCGCCAGTGCATTCAGATAAACCAGCCCGCCCACTTCTTCAGCCTTGCCACTGGTGGACATGGCTTCATAGACGGTAATGACGTCGGCCGGCTTGGTGCTGTTGATGAGCTTGACGATGTGCTCGAAGATGATGCGGTGATCGTAGCGATAGAAATCTTCAGCGCTAACGAAGTCGGCGATACGGTCCCAGGCTGCGTTGTCCAGCAGCAGGCCGCCCAGCACCGATTGCTCGGCCTCGATGGAGTGGGGCGGCACACGGAGCGCATCGAGCTGGGGGTCCGATGACTCTCTCTGGCCACGGAAAAATTCTGGATTGCCGCGGGACGATTCTTTCATGGCGCGCATTATAACCTGCTGATGTGAAGCCGTAGGTCCGGCCGAACGTTTTTGCACGACCAGATGCTTCATGCGAACGAATGCAATATGAAGCCATTGACAAGCCGCGCCATGACGATGGCCAGTGGCGGCGTGTCTTGGTACAACTGACAATAAAAAAGCCAGGCGAACCCGGCTTTTCTATTGCAAAACGAATTGCAGCAAACAGGCGTATTACGCTTGCTCGCCCTTGACTGCGATGGTGACATCGACCACCACGTCGGTGTGCAGAGCCACCGACACGGGGTGTTCGCCAACGGTCTTCAGCGGGCCGTTGGGCAGGCGCACTTGCGACTTCTCGACAGCAAAACCCTTCTTGCCCAGGGCTTCAGCGATGTCGAAGTTGGTCACGGAACCGAACAGACGGCCGTCAACGCCGGCCTTCTGCGACACTTCCACGGTGGCGCCGGTCAGCTTTTCGCCTTGGGCTTGCGCAGCGGCCAGCTTCTCGGCAGCAGCCTTCTCCAGATCGGCGCGCTTGGCTTCGAATTCAGCGATGGCTGCATCGGTAGCGCGGCGGGCCTTGCGTTGGGGGATCAGGAAGTTGCGTGCGAAACCGTCCTTGACGCGCACGACATCACCCAGACCGCCGAGATTCACGATTTTTTCCAACAGAATGACTTGCATGTTTTTCTCCTATTTCTCGACGCTGATTAGGCGTTGTGCAGATCGGTGTACGGCAGCAGGGCCAGGTAACGCGCGCGCTTGATGGCGGTGTCAACTTGACGCTGGTAGTGGGCCTTGGTACCGGTCAGGCGTGCCGGCATGATCTTGCCGTTTTCCTGGACGAAGTCCTTCAGGGTGTCCACGTCCTTGTAATCGACCTGTTCAACGCCAGCGGCGGTGAAACGGCAGAATTTCTTGCGCTTGAACAGCGGGTTTTGCTGTTGGCGCTTGTTTTTCAGCTTGCTTTTATCGAACTTTTTACCGAATGCCATGGTTGGCTCCTGTATCTAAAAATTGGGTAAGGTCTGTTTGGCTACCTTGCGCCGCTCAATCCGGCGCGACCGGGCCAAAATCAACGATATGAAACACGACGCTCTTGCTGTTGCGATTCCTGCGGGCCAAAAAGCCGGTGAACCGGAAGACTTCACCCAGTGCCGCCCTGTTGAGCGCACCGGAGATTTCCCCCGCTGCCAGCGCCGCGATCTCGAATTCGACCTGACGCTTCATGCCAGCTTCCACCTGTTCCGACTGATGCTGCAACCTGGCAGTGACAATCGGGATACCGGCCGGCGTATAACGCAATACATCACGTTCGGCCAGGCTGGCGATGACTTGAAGCTGGTTCACTCTCCGCTATGGTGTCGCAGCGCTTAAGCTGCCGGAGCTTCGGTACGGCTCTTGGCCGCGTCTTCCTTTTGCACTGCCTTCAGGATGGGGGAAGGACCGGTTTCGGCCTTCTTCATCTTGACGGTCAGGTGGCGCAGGACGGCGTCGTTGAACTTGAAGCCAGTTTCGATTTCAGCCAGCGTTTCGCTGTCGACTTCGATGTTCAGGCAGACGTAGTGAGCCTTGGCCAGCTTCTGGATCTGGTAAGCCAGTTGGCGACGACCCCAATCTTCGACACGGTGGACCTTGCCGCCGCGGGTGGTGACGATGCCCTTGTAACGCTCGATCATCGCCGGCACTTGCTCGCTTTGGTCCGGGTGGACGATAAATACGATTTCATAATGACGCATGTAGACTCCTTATGGACTTATTGAAGACGCCCACCCCGGCGTCAAGACGGGTGTGGGAAGAGGAAAACCCGAGATCATACTAGGTTTCCCGCCTGACAGCAATGCCAGCGTCACGCCAGTGCGGCCGCGGAACCACAACGCGGGCCCTGCGCATCGCCGCTGGCGGGTCAGCACCAAGTCCTTCAGTTGCAACGCGCTCTATATAAACAAGAAAGCTTGCCTTTTCCGCCCCGGAATATGCATGTTGCCGTTGACACAAAGATTGCACCTGTATAAAAATACAGACTGTTCATCCAAACAGCCTTCCCTCCGAGAAAGGCCACCCTCATGCTCAAACTGACTGCGCGCCAGGAACAGATCCTGAACCTGATCAAGAACGCCATCGAGAACACCGGCTTCCCTCCCACGCGCGCAGAGATCGCCGCCGAGCTGGGCTTCCGTTCCGCCAACGCCGCCGAAGAGCATCTGCAGGCCCTGGCCCGCAAGGGCGCCATCGAGATTTCCCCCGGCACCTCGCGCGGCATCCGCCTGCGCGAATCTGGCACCACAGGCATCAGCACTGCACGCCAGATGGCCCTGCCCCATCCCGCCCTGATGCAGCTGAGCCTGCCGCTGATCGGGCGCGTGGCGGCGGGTTCGCCCATCCTGGCCCAGGAACACGTGGAAAAGACCTATCAGGTCGACCCGGCCATGTTCCCGGCCAAGCCCGACTACCTGCTCAAGGTGCGCGGCATGTCCATGCGCGACGCCGGCATCCTCGACGGCGACCTGCTGGCCGTAAGGCGCGCCGACCAGGCGCGCAATGGCCAGATCGTGGTGGCCCGCCTGGCTGACGAGGTCACGGTCAAGCGCTACCAGAAGAGCGGCAGCGTCATCACCCTGTTCCCCGAGAACCCGGAATTCGAGCCCATCATCGTCAAGCCGGAAGACGACCAGTTTGCACTCGAAGGACTGGCCGTGGGATTGCTGCGCAGCTGGAACTGAATTCTCGGCGGCGCGCAGGCCCGACCGCCGGAAAGACGCTGCCAGCGGCGACTGATCGCTTGTTTATGCATGAACCTCCGCTTAAAACGGAGGTTTTTTGCTTTCTATTTAGCTCTTCACCTGTGACCGGTTACGCATATCATCCTTGCTGGATAGCTATGCCCGGCGCAATGGATGCGCCCAACCAAGAGGACCCTTTTCGATGTCGACGCGCAAGAGCAGCAACAAGCACGGCAAACACATTCCGGCCCCGGCGGCCGCCAAGTCCAACCTGCAGGATCTGCTGGACGTTCGCAAATGTCTGGACCTGCTCGACAACCGCAAAACCGAGGAAGCCAAGACGATCTGTACAGCCGTACTGGCCCGCGCCCCCAATCTGGTGTTTGCCAACCACGCACGCGGACTGATCGCCATGCAGGAAGGCCAGTTCGCGCAAGCCGAGCAATATCTGCGCAAGGCCATCGAAGCCGACCCGAACAACGCCGAATACCTCAGCAACCTAGCCGGCACGGTGCTGAGCCAGGATCGCATCGACGAGTCCATCGCCATCTACGAGCGCGCCATCGCCATCGACAAGGAGAACCGGGCGGCACGCATCGGCCTGGCCAACGCCCTACACGAAAAGAATGATCCGGAAGCCTCGATCAAATATTTCGAGGATGCTGCCCGACGCGAACCGAATGCGCCGGGCCCGCTGTCGCACCTGGGCCGCGCCCTGATCGACGCACGGCGCTTTGACGAGGCGGTCGCCACGATTCTGAAGTCGCTCGAATACCAGATCAATTTCGCCCCCTCCCACACCGCCCTGGGCGAAGCCTTTCACGCCATGGAGATGTACAAGGAGGCCGTGGAGTCCCACAAGACCGCCATCCTGCTCGATCCCCAGGACACCTACGCCCACAACAAGATCGCCGATAGTTATCTGAAAATCAACAAAATCGAAGAAGCCCACGAGCACCTGCTGCGCGTCATCGAGATCGCGCCGAAGGATCCGAATGGCTACGTCAAGCTCGGCTCAAGCTACTTCAACACGGGCGACCGCTTCGACGATGCCATGCGCATGTTCAAGCAGGCCCTGGCGCTGGACCCCAAGCACGCCCTCACCTACAACAACATCGGCGCGATCCAGCACGATCATGGCGATTATGACGATGCGCTTGGCAATTTCCGGACGGCCTTGGCGCTGCGGCCAAATTATCCGACCGCCAAGCACAACCTGGCACTGACCCTGTTGCTGCGCGGACAGTTCGAAGAAGGCTGGGAGTGCCACGAGAGCCGTCTCACCACCAAGGAACGCGCCCACGTTTACCGCCTCATCCACAAGCTGTTCGAGGTCATTCCGAAATGGGATGGGAAGTCCTCGCTGGCGGGCAAGCGCATCCTGCTGATGCACGAGCAAGGCTTTGGCGACAGCATCCAGTTCCTGCGCTATGCCCGCCTGCTCATGGAGCAAGGTGCCAGCGTGGCGCTGCATGTGAAGAATCCTCTGTACCGCCTGTTCCAATCCTTCACACCGGCAGTGACACTGGTGCGCGAAAGCGACCCCCTGCCGCCCTGCGACTGCGCCTATGTGCTCATGAGCCTGCCCTATGCCATGCGCACGCACAGCGTCGAAGATATCCCGCGCTATGCGGAGGGCTATCTGTCTGCCGATGCGTCACTGGCGGCGCACTGGAAGCAGAAGATTTCCACCTTGACACGATCGGCAGACAATCTGCGCGTCGGCATCGTCTGGGGCGGCAATCCGGAGCATGGCAATGACCGCCATCGCTCGATTCCACTGGAGAAAGTCAAGCAGTTGTTTGAAATTCCCAGGATGGAGTTTTATTCATTGCAAAAAGGCAAGCCGGCAGACGGCCTGAAGGAATTGCCGACCGATTGGCCCGTCTTTGACCTGGGCAATGAGTGCCAGGACTTCGCCGATACCGCTGCCGCCATCAGCAATCTTGACCTGGTCATCTGCGTGGATACCTCGGTGGCCCACCTGGCCGGAGCACTTGGCCATCCCACCTGGGTGCTGTTGCCACATGTCCCCGACTGGCGCTGGCTCAACGACCGCGACGATTCCCCGTGGTATCCCGGCATGCGCCTGTTCCGCCAGCCGGCAGTCAGCGATTGGGACTCGGTCCTGAAAAAGGTTGGCGAAGAATTAACACTGCTGCAACAGAAGAAAGCCCAAGGCTGAGCTGGCAAGGAGCGCCCAGCCATGGCAGGAAACCGCCCTTCCCGGGCGGTTTTTGCTTTTCGGAACATTTTTCTTGGCCGCAACAGCAATTTTCCTAAAGTTTTTGGAATTGCCGTCGAAAAAGGATTTGCTTGGAGTTTCAAAGCACGCAGTTTTAGTTCGGAAAGCCTTGAAAAAGATTTTTTGCAAAAGCCCTAAACTTTTTCCAAGACTGCCCGATAAAGCAATCAACAGAGGTTGAAACGCCTGGGGCTCATGGGTAGAAGACCAACGTTAGGCACTGAAACTCGGATCATCGGTCTCAAATCTTAGGAGAATTAACATGGCAGCAGTCATTAATACCAACATTCCGTCGCTCAATACGCAGCGGAACCTGAATGCGTCGCAGTCGTCGCTGAACACCTCGATCCAACGTCTGTCGTCCGGCCTGCGCGTCAACAGCGCCAAGGACGACGCCGCCGGTCTGGCCATCGCCGACCGCATGAACTCCCAGATCAAGGGTCTGGCAGTTGCACAACGTAACGCCAACGACGGCATCTCGATGGCGCAAACCGCTGAAGGCGCTCTGTCGACCGTCGGCGACAACCTGCAGCGTATGCGTGAACTGGCTGTGCAAGCAGCCAACGGCACCAACAGCGCACAAGACCGCAAGACCCTGAACGACGAATACACCCAGCTGTCGCAGGAAGTGTTCCGTGTTCTGAACGGCACCAGCTTCAACGGCCAGAACCTGTTCACCGGTGTTGGTCAAGGCGCTTCGGCCGGTACCGGCTCCAACGCCACCAACGTGTCGGCTTCCCTGACCCTGTCGTTCCAGGTCGGCGCCAACGTGCAGGACAACAAGCTGAACGACCAGATCACCATCACCCTGGATGACCTGTCGAACAACTCCACCATCGCTACCGTCATCGGCACCAGCGCCAAGGGCCTGATCGGTCTGGGCGACACCTCCGGCGTGAGCACCGCGCAAGCGACCTACACCTCGGCCAAGGCTGCCCTGGACAACCTGTTCGCTACCGGTTCGTCCCTGTCCTCCTCGGCTCTGGCTTCGTCGGCTGTGACCCTGCAAGCTGCCGTTGACAGCGCCAAGCTGTCGCTGGATCAGGCAGTCGCCGCTCCGTCGGCACAGAGCGATGCTCAGAAGGCCATCCAGAACCTGGACAAGGCCATCAGCCTGGTTTCCTCCAAGCGTGCAGAGTTCGGTGCAGTGCAGAACCGCTTCAGCGCGGTCATCAGCAACCTGCAAGTGTCGAGCGAGAACATCACCGCGTCGCGCAGCCGTATCATGGATACCGACTACGCGCAGGAAACCGCGAACCTGACCCGTGCGCAGATCTTGCAACAGGCTGGTACCGCGATGCTGTCGCAGGCCAACTCGGCACCGCAGCAGGTTCTCTCGCTGTTGAAATAAGCCAGATAGCTAGGTAGGATGACGTGCGGGGGATAGACCTTATTCTCCGCACGTTCCTTTAAGGAAGGGAGTAGTACCATGTCGATTGCCCCACTTAATATCACTGCTGCTGGTGACTCCGGTACTGCCTATGCAGCACCGAAGACCGCCGAGAAGCCCGATCCCGTGGTATCGACGGTCGCACCGGCGGCCACCCCGGAAGCACGCCGCGCAACCGAAAGTGAAGTCAACGATGCCGTCGGCAAGTTGAACGACTTTGCAGCCGCCAATGCTGCCGCACTGAATTTCTCGAAAGACCAGGACACTGGCAAGACCATCATCAAGGTTGTCGACACGGCTACTGACACCGTGATTCGCCAGATTCCCAGCGAAGAAGCGATTGCCATCGCCAAATCGATCGACAAGATGCAAGGCTTGCTGATCAAGGAAAAGGCTTGAGTATCCCCTCGAGTCTGGTACGAACTGCAGTGGCTGAACAACCGCATGCGTCAATGCCTGTCCATTGCGCATGACGGAATCGGCTACCCCAGTTCATAACGGATTCAGATAGTTATTCCGCACAGCGTCCCTCTCTGCCCTACCCGACGCCGTACTTGAGAGCCCATCTCCTCTTGACCGCGCTGGACAACCGCACAGCGCTGTGCCTCACGCAAAGTTTCAGGAGTTGAACCGTGGCGACTTCCACCGGCACCATTTCCACATCGGCAGGCCCGCTCGATGTTTCCACACTGGTCAGTCAACTGATCTCGGCCGAAAGCCAGACGCAGCTGACGCCGCTGACCACCCAGGCGAGCAGCTACAACACCCTCATTTCCGCCTATGGCAGCCTCAAGAGCGCATTGTCGAGCTATCAGTCGGCCATCAAGTCACTGACCTCGGCCAGCTTCAGCTCGCAGAAGAGTTCGGTAAGCAACGCCGGCACCGGCACCACGCTGACCACCGACCCGTTCACCGCCGATGTCAACAGCGACGATTCGACCAAGATCCTGGCGCAGAAACTGCAGTCGGCCGGCGTAAGCAGCGGCACGACCTACAACGCCGGCGATTCGATCGCCATCAAGATCGGCACCAATTCGCCCACCTTCATCACCCTGCAAGCCAACTCGACCCTGGCTGGCGTACGTGATGCGATCAATGCCTCCAAGGCAGGCGTCACCGCCTCCATCACCACCGATGCCAGTGGCGACCACCTGGTCCTGGAATCGGCCACCGGCGGCACCGCCAACACCATCAAGGTCACGGCCAACAACAGCCTGTCCGCATTTGCCTATGATCCGTCGAGCTCGACCCCGAGCACCATGACGCAGATCCAGGCCCCGCGCGATGCCACCAAAGCCGCTTCCGGCACCTACTCGGTGGCCGTGTCGCAACTGGCGCAAACGGCCAAATTGAGCTCGGCCAGCATCACGCCGGGCACGACCTTTGACAACGGCATTCTGGCCATCAAGACCGGCACCGGGTCCACCGCGATCATCCAGCCTGCCACCAACACCCTGGCCGGCGTGCGCGATGCCATCAACAGCAGCGATGCCGGTGTGAACGCCACCATCGTCAGCGACGGCACCAACGACCACCTGGTGATTACTGCCAAGGACAGCGGCGCGGCCAATACCATCAAGATCACCGGCACCGGCAATTATTCCGTCTTCAGTGCCGACCCCAGCGGAACCGTGATCTCGCCCAACGTCAGCACCAGCCAGACTTACAGTTCCGGCACGCTGAGCCTGAAGGTAGGCGACACCACGGTGGCCATCAACCCGACCGCCAATGGCAGCGGCAACATTGACCTGAACCAGGTCATGAGCGCCATCAACAGCGCCAGCGCAGGCGTGACCGCCTCCATCAGCAACGACGGCACCAACAACCACCTGGTACTGACTCCGACCGGCAGCAGTGCGACGGCGGCAGTCTCGCTGACCGGCAGCGGCGATTATTCGGGACTGACCATGAGCGGCATGGGCCAGTTGCTCAAGGCGCAGGACGCCAAGCTGTCCATCGACGGCGTGGCGGTGACCAGCACCAGCAACAAGGTCGAGAACGCGATCTCCGGCGTGACGCTCAATCTGGCCAAGGTCACCACCTCTTCCGACAACTTCACCCTGAACATCAGCAACGACACCTCCGGCATCACCACCGCCGCCAACAGCTTCGTGACGGCCTACAACACCTTGGCCAAGGCAGTGGCCGGGATGACTGCGCAGACGCCCTCCACCACCCTGGGCCAGGCCAACAACTCGGCTCCGCTGGCCAGCGAGTCGTCGGTGCAGACCATCATGAACCAGCTGCGCAATACCCTGTTCGCCACAGTGGACGGCGGCAACGGAATCAGCAGCCTGTCCGACATCGGCATCAGCTTCCAGAAGGATGGCACCCTGGCGCTGGACTCCACCAAGCTGGCCACGGCGGCTACCAACAATTTCGCCGGCATTGCCAATCTCTTCACTGGCACCGATCCGGATACGACCAACACTACGTCGTCCAAAAATGGTATCGTCACCAAGTTGCAGACCTTGATGACCAGTCTGTTGAGTGACAGCGGCATCATCGCCTCCAAGACGAATGGCCTGCAGGCCAGCCTGAAGATCAATCAGGATCGCCAGACCACGGTGCAGACCCGCCTGTCGAATCTGAAGGATGACTACACCAATCAGTTCAACCGCCTCAACGTCACGCTGGCCAGCATGCAGTCCACGCAAAGCTACCTGACCCAGCAATTGGCCAGCCTGGCCAAGAGCAGTTGAAGCGACACCGCGAACATAGGAGAACGTCATGTTCGGAAGCATGAAGCGCGGGGCCAATGCCTACGCCAACATCGGGGTGGAAACCGGCGTGATCGCCGCCAGCCCGCACAAGCTGATCACCATGCTCTTCGACGGTGCACTGGTGGCCATCGCCCTGGGCAAGAAGTCCATGGGCGAAGGCAATATCAAGGACAAGGGCGAATCCATCACCAAGGCCATCCTGATCATCGACAATGGCCTGCGCGCCAGCCTGAACAAGGAAGTTGGCGGTGAATTGGCGCTGAACCTGGATTCGCTGTATGAATACATGAGCCGCCGCCTGTTCGAGGCCAATGCCACGAACAATCCGGCCATCCTCGACGAAATCCACGGTTTGCTCGACGACATCCGCTCCGCCTGGGAACAGATCGGACCGAATGCAGTGCAGTCTGCTGCCCCGCCGATGGCCATGACCCAGGATGTTTCTCTTTCCAGCTTTGCAAAGGCATGACTGACATGAACGGTGACGACGTCATCGCCCTCTATGAGTCGATCTCGCAATTGACCAACGAGATGCTGTCGGCCGCCCGTGCCGGCGACTGGGATCTGCTGGCAGCATTGGAAGCCCAGTGCGGCAAGCACATCGCCAGCCTGCGCGACAGCGAGGAAAACATCGCCCTGCCTGAGCCGCTGCGCCATCGCAAGGTCGACATCATCAAGAAAATCCTGGAAGACGACCGCGACATCCGCAATCTCACCGAACCGGGACTGCGCAAGCTGTCGGCGCTGATCCAGAGCAACCAGACCGAACAGAAGCTCCTCAATACCTACGGCATGGGTAGTTGACCATGTTGCCGCGGGCCGATATCGCCAGCGCCGTCCAGCCCGTCAATCCTGTCGAAGCGGCCACGGCCGTCGTTTCGGTTGCTGATGCCCGGCAGGAAGCCTTCAGCCGGCTGGCCCAGATTGCGATCGGCCAGCAGATGTCGGGCCGCATCCTCTCCAACTTCAACGACGGTACCTTCCTGGTGCGCATCGCCAATACGGCGGCGCGCATGGTGCTGCCCAACAGCGCCCAGGTCGGCGACACCCTGACCCTGACGCTGGTCTCCAAGGATCCGCGCCCGACCTTCTCGGTCAATGAAGGCAGCATCCGTCCCGACGAGGAAAGTGCATCGGTCGCCTTGAGCACCGCTGGCCGCGCGATGCAGAAGGACCTCAAGTCGCTGCAGTTCGTCACCCGTGACGAAAGCGGTGCCGGACAGATCGCCCAGCACGAGGACATTGCCGATGCCCAGGCCAAGGGTGCGCGCCAGGGGCAGTCCGGCCCGCCCGCCAGCAGCACTACCACCCTCAGCAACGCCGGCCGTCTCATCGACACGCTGCTGCACGCGTCGCAACAAGGCGACGTCACCGATCACATCAATGCGGCCACACCCTTGCTGCCCAAGGCCGGCGCCCCTGCCGACCAGATGGCCTCGGCCCTGAAGGATGCCATTGCCCACAGCGGAGTCTTCTATGAATCGCACGTCGCTGCCTGGGCCGCCGGCCAGCGCCCGGCCGACGAACTGATGAAGGAACCGCAAGCCCAGGTCGCGGCGCGCCAGGGCGGCAACATCAACCTGCTCAGCGACAGCGATCCCGCCCAGAACCAGTTGGGGCAGATCATCAATCTCCAGCTCAATGCGCTGGAACAGCAGCGTGTGGTCTGGCATGGCGAAGTCTGGCCGGGCCAGAAGATGGAATGGGAAATCAACCAGGAACATGGCCAGGACTCCCCGAAACAGGGTGCCACCGACGACGAAAACGCACCCACCTGGCACAGCGTGGTGCGCTTCAACTTCGCCCACCTGGGCAGCGTCTCGGCTTCGATCCGCCTGATCGGCCAGCAGATCCACGTGCAGGTCAAGGCGGACAATGACGCTGCCACCGCAGCCCTGCGCGGCAACACTGGCCTGTTTGCCAATGCCATGGCGGCGGCCGGCACCTCTCTCGACTCCCTGATCGTCAAGCAAGCCGATGGAGAAACCTAATATTCCGCTGCAAAATGCCGTGGCCCTGGCCTACAACGCCAGCCAGGCAGCCCCCCAGGTAGTGGCCAAGGGCCGCGGCCTGGTGGCCGAAGCCATCATCGCGCGGGCGCGCGATGCCGGCGTCTACGTTCATGAATCGAAGGAACTGGTCTCGCTGCTGATGCAGGTCGAACTGGACCAGCAAATCCCCCCCGCCCTGTACCGCACTGTCGCCGAATTGCTGGCCTGGCTATATCGTATTGAAAATATGCAATTAAGCGGGTCAGTGATGTATGATACAGGGTCAAACTATTCCAATAATTCCTCTGGGGAAAGCGATCCTACTCGCTGAATTCCGACGTACACGACGCACAGATGGCTAACAACGACGAGATCGACGACGACAGCCCATACCGGGTTCATTCACGGCGGGAGATCATTGCCCTGCTGACCAGCATGATGGAGAAAAACCAGCTCCTGAGCCTGCTGATCAAGGGCGGATCCGAGTCCGTGATCACTTCCATTCTGGAAGTCGATGCCGATGACGACTCGCTCATCATCGACGCGGCTCCCAGCGCCATGCTCAACGAGAGCATCGTGGCCAGCAAGCGCATCGGCTTCGAAGCCTTGTACAACAGCATCCGCATCACCTTCAACGTGGACGGCGCACGGCAGGTGGAGTATCAGAACCGTCCGGCGCTGAAGGTAGGCATTCCGGAAAGCCTGGTGCGCCTGCAGCGCCGTGAGTATTTCCGCATCCCGACCCCGATCGCCAAGCCCCTGCGCTGCACCTTCCGCATCACGCAAGCAGACGGCTCCTTCGTCACGGTGGTCACGCTGCTCAACAACATCAGCG
>NZ_DBIC01000265.1:0-7472 GCF_002296545.1 Herbaspirillum sp. UBA812
AGGAAGAATCAGCGGTGTGACGGGCGTCGAGACCGGAGGGAGTGGACATGCGCTTTCCTTGGCAGGTGGATGAAACGAAGGAAGCCACACGGCGAGCGCCCAAGCACAATCCCGCCGTCGGCTGACGGCACCGGTTCACACCAGCGGGAAATGATGGAAGCTTTCCGCATGATCGCCCTCCGCGATGCATTCAAGAACTTGCCTCGGGCCGGTCTCCGGGCTGGCGAGGGGAAGCCTGGGCTTCGGGACAGGCGCCTTCCCATGCGCGGGGCACAGTGGCGTAGTGCGTGTCCTTCCTCGCTTACCGTTGCGGGGGCAGCGCCGGCTTTGGCCCGATGCTGTGGCACCGGCCGCACCGGCTTCCCGTTTCAATTCCAGGCGCGGCTGCGCACAGGAATACCAGAAGCAATGCTAAGTGGCGAAGTATAAAGGCGGGGGCGGGCTTGGGCAACCGGCATTGTCAGCTTGTGCCGGGCTGGCGGCAACTTCAGCGGGGCAAGGCGGGCTGGAGCGGTGAGGAGGATGAGGGGGAAGCACTGGCGGAAGCAGCCGGCAGTTGCGGCAAGGCAGGCGAAGCCGCCAGCTTGTAATACAGGCTCATTTCCGCCCCCATGCGGGTGGGAATGCGCGCCACGTACACCGAGCGCTGGCCGGACCGGGGACCGTGCCCGTGCACTTCCATCAGGCACAGGTAGCGTTCCCCCAGGAAGCCCAGCACGGCAAACGAGGCCTTTTGCGGGCGGGACAGCCGGGGCGCGCGCTCCGGTGACAGGCCGATGGCGCGGTCAAGGTAGCCGCGATGGGAATTGACGAACAGATAGTCACGTCCGGGGGGCTTGCCGCTGGCATAACCGATGCGCCACTGGCGATTGTCGCCATCGGGCAGATACAGGCTGTAGGGAGATGCCGGGCCGCTTTCCATCACCTCGACCCGCCCTGCGACCGGATCGATGCTGACCCGGCTGAGGGGAAAATGGTCTACGGCCAGGCAACTGGCCAGCACTTCTTCGGGCGGCGAAGGCGGACCGGGCAGCGCCGCCAGACAGACGAACAGCAGGACCAAGGGCAGGCAGCGCAGCGCGCACTTCTTCCAGGGAGAGGCATGGGCAAGGAAGCAAATCATTGACAGCTCCTTCAACAGACGGCGGATCAGATCGGCTGCAGCAGAAACACAACCGGCCACCATGGTTGCAGAAGGGCAATGCCATGGATATCAGAAAACTCTCAATGAGCAGGAACAAGTCACTTGCCAAGGACGGCGTGCGCCCTGTTGTGCGCCCGGTGCCGATACCGGCGGGCCGATGTCGGCGCGCGACGGCCTCAGCGCGGCCCGGCGACCACCTCGGCAAGAAAATCGAGGGCGACGAAGTGCCATTGCGCCGATTCGGCGTCATACAGCGCGATCTGGTTGATTTCCCGGCCCGGTTCGGTGCGGCCCGGGATGCGCTCCATGGCCCGCTCGGCATGCCGGTGGCGCTGCTGCGGGTTCAGTTGTTCCAGCCGGGCCGCTGTCTCCGCATGGGCGTAGAGACCGGCGCAGTCCCAGAGCCGGGCGTGGCATTCGAGATCGGCCAGTCCGATGTCCAGCGGGATGCTGTCGATGCTCGCCGACACCTGGGCCACGCGCGCCGACGACAGCCGCACCGGATCGCCCTGCGCGCGCACGGCGATGCGGCCATCGTGCGCGCCCCATGCCAGATGCAGGCAGTACGGCAAGTGGCCCTGATGACGCGCCACCAGTTCATCGGGGGAAAAGGACGCCACCGGCAGTACCTGGTAATCCTCCACGGCCAGACCCAGCCAGAGCGCATCGAGATGCGCATCAAAGGGAGACAGGTAGAGCACCATGGCCTGCGCACCGGCAGCCGGCCCGGCCTTGACCGGCTCGCACAGCACCCGGGCGGTGCTGCTGCCGCTTGGCTGCAGGCGTACCAGCACATGCAGAGGAAGCGCCGCCAGCACGGTGTGGCGGCGGCCAGCGGGAAAACCCATGGACTGCGGAGGATAGGGATACAAGGTGCCACTCCTGACAAGGACGGCGGAGGTGGCAGTCCTGCTCAATTCATCTGCAGTCTCCGCAAAAAGCAGATGCTTTCACAAATGCAAAGCGGCTTGAACGAGAAAAGTCTCAATCAACGCGAAAGAATCGCAGGAGGGATGGAACACTGCAGCGGTGTCGGTGAGGGCCGAAATCACGGCGGTTTCGGGGCGATATGAAAGAACAGGACAGTGCGCAGTCGCAATGGCCGCGCAACGGCATGTTGCACGCTCAATAGCTGGCAAGAGATGAACGAAAAAGCAAAAAGCAAGGTCGCGACCGGCGGCAGGAAGCGTACCGGAGGAATGGCGCGCCTGCCTCGCAAGCGCGCTCAACGACAGCTACTTACATGCGCAAAGGCTTGTCGGAAGGCCGGGGATTGTCGGGCGGATCTTGCACCGGCACCGGCTCATCATCGGGCAGTGCCGGCGGCGGCAGGTTGGGCTCGTTGGCCGGCGGGGTTTCTTGCGGGGTGTGCAGGGAATGGTACAAACAGACCTCCTCGGGCAGGGCAATCCTGTTGACGAATCCGGCAAGCGAGCTCAACGCTGGCCGGCCATCGGGTTCTGATGGGGAATCGGGTCCTGGGGCGGCGTCGGATCCAGCGGCGGAACCTCGACCGGCGGGGTGTCCTGGGGCTTGTGCATGGTGTTCTCCTCTGAGGGTAAAGGGGTCGGGTGGTCGCCGGGCCGTGCCGGCAGCGTGGGCAGCAGGCCATCATCGGCATTGGCCAGCGGGTCTTCAGTGCCGTCGGGCTCAACGACATGGCCGGGATCGGCCACGATGTGATCCGGCACGGGCGCGCCTGACGGCGCAGGCGGCGTGCCGGGTGGACGCAGCAGTGCGGCTGCCGGGGTTTCCGGTGCTCGCGCGCCCTGCGCTGCAGCGGACTCTGCAGCGAGATCCGGACGAGGCAGGTTCATGGCGGTCCTCCTGACAAGGTGACAAACAATACTTCATCTTACGAAGCCCCTGCCCTGCCCTCAGCCAGACATCGGCCCATTCGCCTGTAGGAAGGCCGGAAAAAAACGCCGCCAGCCCCAAAGGGGTGGCGGCGTCATCGGCCTGCGCAATGCAAGACGTCAGCGCATTCAGCTGGCCTTGAGCGCGCGCGTCACGATCTCTTGCGCTTCGGCGAAGATGCGGTCCAGATGCGCCTGGTCGCGGAAGCTCTCGCCATAGATCTTGTAGATGCTCTCGGTGCCGGAAGGACGGGCCGCGAACCAGCCATTGTCGGTGACGATCTTCAGGCCGCCGAAGGGCTTGCCGTTGGCCGGTGCGGTCGTCATCACCTCGCGGATGGTCTCGCCGGCCAGCTCGGTCGACGTCACATCCTGCGGCGACAGTTTGGACAGGCGCGCCTTCTGCTCCGGCGTGGCGGCGGCTTCCTTGCGGCCATTGACGGGCGCACCCAGCTGGCGGGTCAGGTCCTGGTAGATCTGGCCGGGATCATTGCCGGTGCGGGCGGTCATCTCGGCGGCCAGCAAGGCGGCAGTGATGCCGTCCTTGTCGGTGCTCCAGGGCTGGCCGTCGAAACGCACGAAGGAGGCACCGGCGCTTTCCTCGCAACCGAAGCCGAGGCTGCCGTCGTACAGGCCATCGACGAACCACTTGAAACCGACCGGCATCTCCAGCAGCTTGCGGCCCAGGTGATCGGCCACGCGATTGATCATCTGGCTCGACACCAGGGTCTTGCCCACAGCCGCGTCAGCACGCCAGGCCGGACGATGGCGGAACAGGTAATACACCGCCACCGACAGGTAGTCGTTGGCCGGCAGCAGGCCGGTGCTTTTGGCGACGATGCCGTGGCGGTCATGGTCGGTGTCGCAGGCCATGGCGACGTCGAAGCGGTCCTTCAGGGCGATCAGCTCGCTCATGGCATAGGGCGAGGACGGATCCATGCGGATCTGCGCGTCCCAGTCCAGCGGCACGAAGCGGAAGCTGGCATCGACATCGGTGTTGACCACTTCCAGGTTGAGCTTGTAGCGATCGGCGATGGCCGACCAATAATGCAGGCCGGCACCGCCCAGCGGATCCACCCCGATCTTGACGTTGGCCGCCGAGATGGCCCCCAGATCGATGATGTTGGGCAGGTCGCCCACGTAGTTGTCGAGGTAGTCGTAGCGGCGCGTGGTTTCGGCCTTCAGGGCCTTCTCGAAGCTGATGCGGCGCACGCCTTCCAGCTTCTGCTCCAGATAGCCATTGGCGCGCTTCTCGATCCAGCTGGTGACGTTGGAATCCGAGGGACCGCCATTGGGCATGTTGTACTTGAAACCGCCATTGTCCGGCGGGTTGTGCGAGGGCGTGACCACGATGCCATCGGCCAGCTTGTCACGGTGCACGCGGTTGTGCGTGAGGATCGCGTGCGAGACGGCTGGCGTGGGCGCATAGGGGCTGCCCGCGGCCAGCATGGTCACCACTTCGTTGGCGGCCAGCACTTCCAGTGCGCTGTGCCAGGCCGGTTCCGACAGGGCGTGGGTATCGATGCCCAGGAACAGCGGTCCCTTGAAGCCCTGCTCCTTGCGGTAGTCGCAGATAGCCTGGGTGATGGCCAGCACATGCCATTCATTGAAGCTGTGCAGATTGGCATTGCCGCGATGGCCGGAGGTACCGAAAGCCACACGGTGGCTGGCTTCGGCCACATCGGGACGCAGGCTGTAGTAGTTCGACAGCAGCACCGGCAGGTTCACCAGGGCTGAGGGTGCGGCACGCTTGCCGGCGAGGGGATTGACGCTACTCATAGGTTTGTTCTGGATGAATGGATATCTGAGGAAACGAGGTGGCACGGCCACTTCGCTACTTGATCTTTTTTCAACGTCCCGGACATTGTAACGCCAGGATGGCGCGCTGCAGCATCGATATGAAGATTCTTGCAGAAAGCTTGCCGCGAGGCACTGTTCACGGGGCTTTGCGGGCCACGGCGATGCGCGGGTGCCGCTAACGCATGAAGCTTCTTGCCGAAAAGCAAAACGCGTCCGGGCCAAGGCACGGACGCATTCGGTCAGGGCAGAAACACCGGCCGCGCCCCTTCAGGCGTGGCCGCGTGCAGGCCTGGTCAGGCTCGCCGGAAGGCGCGCACGATCACCAGCAGCACGATGGCACCCAGCGTCGCGGTGACGATGGAGGCCAGGATGCCGCCACCCACGGCGATGCCCAGCAGGCCGGCGAGCCAGCCACCGATGACGGCACCGACGATACCGATGAGGATGTCAGCCAGCAGACCGAAGCCGCCACCCTTGACCAGCACACCGGCCAGCCAGCCGGCAACGGCACCAATGATCAGCCATGCGATGAGTCCGTGTTCCATGATGTTCCCTTTCAATCGTTCTGTCGTTCTTGGGTTGATGTCGGAAACCGTGCAATGCAGGGGCTTCCTCTTGCTTCCTGTTCTCTGCAAGCGCTCTGCTCAACAGATGAGGTGATGATAGAAAAGCGCACGTCGGCAAGGTATCGGACAGCGGCCCATTTCCTTGTAGGACAAGCCCGGCATGTGGCGCTGTTGAGCCGATCAGCGCCAGGCCGCGCTGGTTTGCGGCGCGCAAAGCGGTCATGGTCGCGCCTTCCTCTTTTCCTACATCGCAAAAGGCGGCATTCCTATAGAGAGGAAGCGCGAGTTTTTTTACTCTTGCTGCACATAAGCGCAATGCAGCATCGAACACAGCCTCCATCGCTTGCCGCCGCGCCTGACCAATACCGCATTCGCCAGCCCGATTTCCAAGAGAGCCGCCATCATGACCGCCACCGAAACCAGTGCCCGTCCGTCACCCGTCTTTGCCAATGCCTTCGCGCTGAACACCTTCGGCACTGCACCGCAGACCGCCGAGAGCGCTGATTTCGTCGAACACTATGCCCGCTACGCCCGCGAGTCGGCCGAGATGCTGCATCAGATTTCGATGAAGGCACCGCAGCTGGCTTCGGTGCTGGACCAACTCAACGAAGGCAGCCTGCCGCAGCGCATCGCGCTGGTGGATGAGCAGGCAGCGGCCGCTGTACCGGCAACGCGCCGTCAGCCGCGTGCTTCCCTGCTGGAGACTGCGGCGCATGCATTGAGCCACGCATTCCCCGGCGTCGCGCCCCTGTTTCAGGGATGCCGCGCGTTTTTGCAGATGAAGATGATCAAGAACAACAGACAGGCGTGAGGAGGCGCAAGTCGCTAGCAAGCCTGCATTGTGTGCCATAGGGTGTCACGCCCTTCACTCAACCAAACCTGGACTTACCATGAAAAAAATCACCAAAGCCGTTTTCCCCGTCGCCGGCCTCGGCAGCCGCTTCCTTCCCGCCACCAAGGCCCAGCCCAAGGAAATGCTGCCCATCGTCGACAAGCCGCTGATCCAGTACGCCGTTGAAGAAGCGGTGGAAGCGGGCATTACCGAAATGATCTTCATCACCGGCCGCAACAAGCGCGCCATCGAAGACCACTTCGACAAGGCCTATGAGCTGGAATCCGAACTGGAAGCCGCCGGCAAGGTGAAGCTGCTGGAAACCATCCGCAACGTCATTCCCAAGCACATCAACTGCGTCTACGTGCGCCAGGCCGAGCCGCTGGGCCTGGGCCACGCCGTGCTGCTGGCCAAGCCGCTGGTGGGTGACGAGCCCTTCGCCGTGCTGCTGGCTGACGATTTCATGGATGCCGCGCCCGGCCAGAAAAACGTGATGGCGCAGATGACCGAACTCTATGAACGCGAAGGCAAGAGCCTGCTGGCCGTGCAGGATGTACCGCGTCCGGAAACCCGCCAGTACGGCATCGTCAGCGGCACTGCACACGGCGAGCGTACCGAGCTGCTGAGCGGCATCGTCGAAAAGCCGTCGCCGGAAGATGCACCGTCGACCCTGGCCGTGGTGGGCCGCTATGTGCTGACCCCGGCCATCTTCGAGCGCCTGGAAAATATCGGCACCGGCGCCGGTGGCGAAATCCAGCTGACCGACGCCATCTCGGCCCTGATGGAACAGGAACAGATCCTGGCCTATCGTTACGAAGGCCAGCGTTTCGACTGCGGCTCCAAGCTGGGCTACCTGAAGGCAGCCGTCGCCATGGGCTTCAAGCACAAGGAAGTCGGCACCGGTTTTGCCCAGTTCCTGCAGGAATTCACCAGCCAGAACGATCTGGCGCAGGCCGCCCAGCCCAAGGGCCCGGCCACCGTGACCCCACTGAAGACCGCTGCCGGCAACCAGCCTGGCAGCACACCGGTCTCCAGCGACAAATTGCCAGCCGTCGCCAACAGCATCATGTAAGTCCCCGGTAGAGAGCGTTGTTGATTGCAGTCCGTCCGCAAGGCCGGGCTGCTTTTTTTTTGTGGCTTTGCGCTTCGTATAAATTGTTTTGACCTTTGTCACAGAGTTTTAACCTGGACTTGCTAGCATCGCGGCCATGAATCTGGAGAAGTTCATTTCGCCCGGGACAAGTAGAACCCATTTCATCAATAGGCGTGAGATG
>NZ_DBIC01000265.1:7769-12282 GCF_002296545.1 Herbaspirillum sp. UBA812
ATCAATAGGCGTGAGATGCGTTCTAATTCGCCGCAATCGGGGCCAGGCGCGTATGCTGTGGTCACCGCACCCCCTGAAAACGTTTGCAAACGAGAAATCTGACGATGAAATCGTTGCCGAGTGGCGGGAATGTTGCGGCAAAGGCGCAAAAAATATATATTGTTTATATCAATTTTCAGAGGAGCGTTCATGGCCACCAGAGTTCAAGCCGCAGCAGCAGCAACCGAAACCAAGAAACCTGTCGCCAAGCCGGCAGCCCCCAAGCCCGCCGCGGTGAAGAAACCAGCCGTCAAGCCCGCCACTCGCGCAGCCGCCAAGCCGGCCGCTGCACCGGCAGCCCCCAAGGCCGACAAGAAGGTCGAGAAAGTCGCCAAGCCTGAAAAGGCCGACAAGCCGGTCAAGGCCGAGAAGTTAGAGAAGGTAGAAAAAGTCGAGAAAGCCCCCAAGGCCAAGAAGGTCAAGCAAGTGCGCGACAGCTTCACCATGCCCGAGAACGAATACGCCGTGCTGGCCCAGGTCAAGAAGACCTGCCTGAAGTCCGGTGTCGAGATCAAGAAGAGCGATCTGCTGCGTATCGGCGTGTCGCTGATCAAGAACCTCAAGATCAACGAACTGAAGGACATCCTCGGCAGCCTGACCCCGCTGAAGGTGGGACGTCCCAAGAAGTAAGCCCCCCCTGCTCTTCACAAACAGCAATGCCGCCCGGTTCATCCGGGCGGCATTGTTTTTGGCAGCGAGCATTTCCTTCGAATTCTTCGATCGCCCTCAACTCCTGTCCGGATTGCCGATGCTGCGCACGACGCGCCACCGTCCGCCACTGACGCGATACAAGGTAAATACGGGATCGCGCAAGTTGCCTTGGGCATCGAAGGCAATCGTGCCGGAAATCCCCTTGTATCGAATCCGGTGCAGACTGGCCGTGACCTTGGCCGGCTCCACCGAATCGGCCTCGCGCATGGCGGCCGCAATGACGCGCACGGCATCATAGGCAAAGGGCGCATAGAGATAGATCTCGTCCTGATAACGCGCCTTCCAGGCTTGTTCGAAATGGCTCCACTGCGGGCCCTTGTAGGAAGGCAGTCCCGGTTCCACCACGCTCACCCCCTCCCCGGCGGCACCGGCCAGCTTGAGAAAGGTCGGCCCCACCAGTCCACCGATCCCCACCAGCGGGGCGCGGATCTGCAGACGCCGCAGGTCCTGTACCAGTTGCGCAGCCTGGGCATCGAGTCCGGCGAAGAAGACCACGTCGGGATGGCTGTCGCGGATGCTGCGCAGGATGCTGTTGAAGTCGGAGGTCTTGCTGCTCACCGCATAGCGTCCCGTGACCCTGCCCTGCAAGGTCGTCAGCGACTTGACGAATTCATCGGCGTAAGTGGAGCCAAACACCGTACTGTCATCGATCACGGCGACGTTGACGCCTTTCAGCTCGCGGACGACATAGTCGGCGGTCAGACGCGCGCCCTCGCCATCGTGCGGCACGATGCGAAAGGCGCTGGCGTCGCCCTGCTGCGTGTAAGCCGGGGCCGTTACGGCGGGGGCCACGTGCGGAATGCCGGCAGCGGCATAGATGCGTGCGGCGGGGATGCCCACGCCACTGTTCCAGTGACCAACTACGGCGGCCACCTTGCTTTTGACGAAGTAATCGGCGATCAGCTCACCCGTACGCGGATCGGCCCGGTCGTCCTGCGGCAGCAGCTTGAATAGCACCGGCTCGCCGGCGATGACGGGCTTGCTGTTGTTGATGTCGTCCACCGCCAGTTGGGCGGCGCGTTCCAGGCTCACGCCCGTGCTGCCGGACGGGCCGCTCATGGGCGCGGCCAGGCCGATCAGCACGGTTCGTGCCTGGGCCACAGCGCTGCCGCTGGCAAAAAAGCACCCCGCGCCCGCCAGAGCCAGGGCGAGCAGGAGGGATTGTCGCAATGCATTGATCATCTTGTTCCTTGCTGCGGTACTGCCGAGATGGCTTGAGTTTGGATTGAGATTGACGGGGCTACCCGCCGGGACGCTCAGAAATTCAGTTCCCACTCGCAGGCCTGGCCGACCTCGATCACGCCGCCCTCCCCGCCGATCACGATGGCGTTCTGGCCGAAGGTGAGACCGCCATTCACCCTGGCATTGGCACGATAAGTGGCCAGCGTGTCCATGGGTTCATTGGGCCACTGCGGATCGCGCTGGCCGCTGCGCTGGTCGATGCCGGGGATCGGACATCTTGCACAAGGCTTCACCAGCTTCAGTTGTACCGGACGGTCTTCACTACCCAGGCGCACGGTATCGATGAAGTCTTCTTCATAGGCCTCCCAACCGGCGATCACCAGATTTGGACGGAAGCGATCCATGGGCAAGGCCGGTGCGCCCTTGGCGGCGAGCCGGGCGTTGAGGTCATCCAGCGAGGCCTGGCCGATCACCAGCAGCGGATAGCCATCTGAAAACTGCGTCGTGGCACGATGCTCGCCGGTCCAGCGGGTACTGCAGGCGCGCTTGACGGCCGGATTGAAACGCACCAGGCGGGCGTCATCCTGCAGGTAGGCGGAGAACCACTCGCGCGCCTGCTCACCCTGGTCGAGCGCTTCGACCCGGCTGTCCCAGACCTTGACAGCGAGCGTGGCACCATCCTGGCCGGCGGCGGCCAACTGCAGCGCTGGCATGCCGGGCGCACGCAGCACCAGGGCATCGCCCTCGAAAGCGGGCGTGATGCAGGCCATCGCCGGATGCGTGCGCTGGGTCAGGAACTGGCCTTGGCGGTCCACCAGCATCCAGTGGCGGTCCAGCGCCAGGCCCAGCGGACTGATCTCGGCGCGGCTCAGGGAGAGCGCGCCGCAGGATTTGATCGGATAGAAGAAGATGGCACTGAGCGTGGTGCCGCTGAAGCTAGTGTTCGACATGGTGTGACCGTCCCCCCGGATGGCGGCGCAAAGAAGCGCCCGATGAGTAGTATTAGTGATGAAGTTTCTGCAAGACATTACCACAAGCTGGCGGTTTCGCCCGGCTGACGATACGCCGTGTTCCCACTCATGCGACAATGCGCCACGGACGCATATGAACTTTTCTGACGGGAGCGCCATGCTGTTTGCCAAATTCTTCCATCTGCTGGGCCTGACGATCTGGGTCGGCGGCATGTTCTTCGCCCACATGGCCCTGCGCCCTGCGCTGGGCGTGCTGCATCCGGAGCAGCGGCTGAGCCTGATGGCGGCGGTGCTGGCCAATTTCTTCATCTGGGTCTGGGTCGCCATCGCACTGGTGCTGGGCAGCGGCCTGCACATGATGGCCGTGATGGGCGCTGGCGCTGCCAAGCTGCCGCCTTATGTCCACGCCATGACCGGTATCGGTATCGTGATGATGCTGATCTTCGCCCACATCTTCTTCGCCCCCTTCCGCCGCCTCAAGCTGGCGGCCGCCCAGCAAGACTGGGACCGCGCATCGCGCGCCCTGCGCCAGGTGCGCATGCTGGTAGGCATCAACCTGTGCCTGGGCCTGCTGACCATCGCCATCGGCGCACTCGGCCCCTTGAGCGTCTGAACACAAGCCTTCATTTTGGGGAGACCGCCGTGCTGACCGATTCACAATGCCAGGAAGCCGCCGACCTGCTGTGGGACTGCTGGGCGCACAACCGCCGCATCCCGCAATTGCCGGCGCATCTGCAGCCGGGGGACCGGCGTCAGGCCTATGACATCCAGCGCCGCCTGGAAACGCGCAGCTTCGCGCCGCTGGCCGGCTGGAAGAACGCCGCCACCGGCCCCGGCGGACAGCAATTGCTCAAGGTCGATGCGCCACTGGCCGGCCGCCTGCTGGCCGAGCGCATTCACCGCAGCGGTGCCCGCATCACGCTGGGCGACAACCTGATGCGCGTGGCCGAGGTGGAAGTGGCCTTCCGCATGGCCAGCACGCTCGCGCCACGCAGTACGCCTTACACGCAGGAAGAAGTGATGGCGGCCGTGGCTACGGTGCATCCGGCCATCGAGATCCCCGATACCCGGTATGACCTGTTCCGCGAAGTGGGCGCAGCGCAGCTGATCGCCGACAACAGCTGTGCCGACCAGTTCGTGCTGGGCGCACCGGCCAGCATCGACTGGCGCAGCCTGGACCTGGCCGCGCTGGCGACCTCGGCCACCATCGAAGGCGGTGAAAGGCGCACCGGCAGTGGTGCCCAGGTGCTGGGCGATCCGCGCATGGCGCTGACCTGGCTGGCCAATGAATTGCGCGAGTACGGCCTGACGCTGGCGGCCGGACAGCTGGTTGCTACCGGCTCCACCATCGTGCCCATGCCGGTGCGGGCAGGACAGACTGTGCTGGCCGAGCTGGGCGTGCTTGGCTCGGTGGTGGTGCATCTGGACTGAGCGCCAGTCCGGCCGGAATCAAAAAAGGGGATGAGCGCAGGCTCATCCCCTTTTTCCATTGCGCGATCCGGAAGGCTCAGTTGGCCTTGTCCGTGCCGGGCTTGACTTCCTCGTAGCGGCGCGCCAGTTCCTGGCGCAGCGACTTGCGGATCACGGCGGCGTCAAAGCGGCGCTTTTCC
>NZ_DBIC01000265.1:12578-12835 GCF_002296545.1 Herbaspirillum sp. UBA812
GCGGCGTCAAAGCGGCGCTTTTCTTCCTGCGAGAAGGGCCGCAGCGGCGGCACCGGGATCGGCTTGCGCTGGTCGTCCACGGCCACCATGGTGAAGAAGCAGCTGTTGACGTGGCGCGTTTCCTGGGTGCGGATGTTCTCGGCCACCACCTTGATGCCGATTTCCATGGACGACTTGCCGGTATGGTTGACGCTGGCCAGGAAAGTCACCAGCTCGCCCACGTGGATGGGCTGGCGGAACATCACCTGGTCCACCGA
>NZ_DBIC01000265.1:13130-13392 GCF_002296545.1 Herbaspirillum sp. UBA812
GCGGAACATCACCTGGTCCACCGACAGGGTCACCACGTACTGGCCGGCGTAGCGGCTGCCGCAGGCATAGGCCACCTGGTCAAGCAGCTTGAGGATGGTGCCCCCGTGTACATTGCCGGCGAAGTTGGCCATGTCCGGGGTCATCAGGACCGTCATGGTGAGTTGGTGAGATGGCAGATCCATGGTGCGTGGCTCTCTCTGTAGTGTGATGGCGATGGGTTGATCTTGGAATGAAATGACACCGGAGTGCCGTGCGCCTGCA
>NZ_DBIC01000297.1:0-4263 GCF_002296545.1 Herbaspirillum sp. UBA812
CCTCGCGGCGGAAGCCCACCGGCAGGTTGGTGTTGCCCATGTTCACGGTGCCACCGGCCAGGATCTTGGCTTCCGTCGAGATCTCCGGACCATGCAGTTGATCGAAGCACGACAGCACGCGCTCGATGAAGGTCGTCTCGGTCGGCAGCAGACGCAGGCGTCCTTGCCGGTGGAGGTCGGTGAGAGCCAGGCGCTCGCGATACTGACCGGAGAGGCGGATGGCGTCATCGTGGACGACCACGATGTTGGGCTGGTGTACTTGGCCGATGGCCGCCGGGAAGCCCATGGACGACAGACGGCGTGCGGCGATTTCGCGCTGGCCGCCGGCGATCGCGACGGCTGCCAGTTGACGGACTTGCTCCTCGGTCATCCCGGCCACCAGCGGGCGATTCTGTTCGGACAGCAGAACGCGGGTGTCTTCGTCCAGGCCTTGGTCAGCGGTGATCAGCTCGGAGAGCAAACGCTCATTGGCTGCGACGCTGGCGGCTTGGGCGGTGCGTTGGCGCTCGCGCTCGTCGAGTTGTTGGGCGAGCAGGCGGCTGACATCATCAGCGCTCAATGCGACGCCTTCCGGAATATTGACGGAGAGCTGTACGGACTGGGAGGAGTGCTCGGCCAGTTCGCGACCGGCGTCGTCGAAGCGGTCGATGATTTCCTGCGCGGCGACTTCATCGGCGGCGAGTTGGACCACCTTGGTGGCGGTGTCCACCAGGTTGGCGATGATCGGGGCGGCGAGCTTGCGTGCCTTCAGGGCCTCGGTCAGCTTGCGCAGCAATTCTGCATACTTCATTTTTTGCTCCTGGAGTAGGGTTGATTGCAGTTCGGGGTGGATGAAGACCGGGATACCATCATCGGTACCGGCAGATAGGCGGATAGGGTCGAGGCCCTTGATGACTGGCCTGATGGTCAGGCCCGCGCCCAGCATGACCGGCCCATGGTTGAGCTGCTTTTCGTTGTCCCGCCACTGCTCGTGATATTCGAGCGAGAGATACCGATATCCCTTGTTCTTCACCGCGTCGATGCCGTAGGGGGTCCATTCGACCTGGCCACGGAAGCGATCGCCCTCAATGCGGACGGCGAGGATGCGCGCTGCAGCGCCGTTGCCCGGCTTGTGGTCGACGTCAATGAAAACATCCTGACCGAAAACCCCGTTGTTGAAGTTTTCGGCCATCTTCATCAGCATGCTGTGCGTGATGTCGAACTCGCCATAGCGAGGGTCGGAGAAGTGCCCGGTGCGGGTGAGGGTGATCCAGGAGGAGGGATTCCCGTTGCGGTCACTGACCGATACATCGGCCAGGACTCGCACTGGTCCTTCAGCCATGCCACTCAGTTTGATGTGTCGAGGGTTGTGCATCGATTCGCCTGGTAGAAATGTGGTGCGCCGCCCCGGCAATGTGGGGAGGAGACTTACCCGGGGGGAACCCGGCGCACCCGAAACTTTTTGACTCAGGCGATAGTTTCAGGGGGTGGTCAAATCAACGGTAGGGGGGGAGGTGTTACTTCTCCTGCTGGCGCTCCAGACGTTTCTTTACCGCGCGCCAGGTCGATCTCACCTGGGATGCTGGAAGATATCCCGCCTCGAATGCTTCGTTCTTGTTGACGCCGAGAATGCCTTGCCGGTCCTTGCTGGCTACCGTCTTCAGGAAATCGACGACCGTCTGTTTTCCTTTCCGATCTTCGTCGGTGACTTCGTCGCGATAGACCACCACCTCGAAGCTCAAGGTGTTGGGATGGGCTGGGAGCGGGCTGCGGCCATGTGGATACACGCCGGGGCCGAGTCCGAAGAGATTGGCGCGCGCATGCATATCGCAGATGTCAACGCGAGGATGGCGCGGTGAAAGCATGAATTTGGTACCGATGGTGTCCAGATCCGCCGCGGCAGCGCCTTGATATGCAATGGTGTGAGCCCGGTTCACCTCTGTGCGCAGGACGCGCATGGTGTTGTCGAGAGGATTGCCGGGGCCGCTGGACAGGCTGCTCGCCAAACCTTCAGCGACTTGCTCAGGCCTGGCTGCACGGGCGGCCATATCCAACTCGGGCGGGACAGGTACCCCCCGCTGAACAAATTCCAAGGCGGCCTTGGCGGCTCCGTCGCCCCGAGCGACTGCTGCCTGAACTTGCGTTCGAAGGATATCGTCAGCACGGCGATCGAGGCGCCATATGCGGTCCGACAGCCGGAGGCCGCTCGGGTCCTGGAAGGTGCGGACCCGTTCAATGGCAGCGCTCCTCGCATTGAAAACTGCGGTGGCTCCGATACGCTGGCCAAATGGCCTGGCGCCCAGGTCCGCGGCAGCGGCTATTCCGTCATCGAGAATTTTGTTGCGCGCCTGCGCAAGCTTTTGCAGCTCATTGTCGAGCTGCTGGATCAGCACCGCCAATGCCTCCGTCTGGATGGAATTTCGTGCGCCCGCGATGGCCATGATGCGGCCTCTCATTTCTCCGATCGCGCGGTCGTAGAGGGCAACGAGCTGCGATCGGTTCTGCCGGTCGAGCGCGACCAGATCCTCCTGGGACCGCTCGGACTCGCTCTTGACTTCTTCCTGGTCGGGAGTGAGCGCCATTATTTCGTCGAGATGGATGTGGCCGAGGAGCCCTTGGGGCCATTGCCCGGGGTGATGCTGACGGTGGGGCGGTCGGACCCAGCTGGAGGATCTGGATATGGATCATCTTCCTCACGGGCGGCGTCGCGCCGAGCACGGACCGTGGCAACATCGAAGCCTAACTCTTCCCAGAGCATATCCGAGGGAATGCCCAGCGCTTGGAGCTTGAGGGCGCGGTCAGCGGCCTGGTTCGGCGTCTCGGTCCGGCGTTCTGCGAACTTCACCTTGATCTCGTCGTCGCCCAGCACAATCCCCTTGAGCAGTAGCTGCAGCCTGAAGGTGAACTCGTAGGCGAACGCGATGATGTCTTGAAGGCTGTCGATCTCGTCAAAATAGTCGCCCTTCAGGTCCTGCAGAATGTCCCGGTTCAAGCCCTCGGTATAGCCGGCGAGGCCCTTGGGAATGGGAGTGCCGGAGAACATGCAGTCGAGCAGGAAAGCTACGTCCTGGATCTGGTCGAGATTGCTATCGCCCTGGATCGCGTTCACGGCCCCTTTCTTATTCATGAAGAAATCGGTCGTGATCTCGCTCTGTTTGCGCATCACCTTGGCCTCGTACTGATCCATTTCGGTCTGGTTCGCACCCTCCAGAACGTGAGCCAGTCGCAAGGGTGCGCGGGTGCGCCGGCGCACGACCATGTCTTCTTCGGTCATGCGCAGTTTCAACCATGTGCTGCGATTGGCATCAAGGTAAGGGCGGCCCATGCTGCCCATGTCATCGTAGTTGTCGGCGTCGAAGCGGACCATCGTCAGCTGCCAGAGAGCGAAGTCCGCACAAGGGCGGCCGGTGACCAGATCATGCTGGCGATACGCTTTTGCGACGTCAGCGAATTGGCCGGCCGCATTGACGACAGGAACAATGGTCTCCGCGGGCATCCGGATCAGCCGCTGGATCCGACGCCCCTCGTCCATGACCACCTGCAGCGGAAGGTTGCCCTCCATGATCATGCCCCGGCAATCGCTCTTGAGCTTTTCCGGCCGATTCAGCTCAATGCGGGCCAGGAATGCTTTCCACTCGCGCGAGATCACCGGACTGGGTGATTGAAGCTGCAGCACCAACCCGCCCTTGATGATGTCCCTGGCCACTCTGCTGTGGATTTTCTTGATGCGGCCGTCCATGCGGTCGGCAGCACGGACGTCGAAGATGGCTGCGCGCAGCTCCGGGTCGACGAAGAATTGGTTATAGAGATCCCGGTACCGAGCATCTTCGCGGGTACGCATGCCAATTTCCGAGCTGGAAGGCAAGGGCTCTGTGGGCAGTTTCCCGCGGAAGAACTGAACGAGGCCGTCAAAAATTCCCATTTTCTTCTTTCTTGATAAAGGTTACAGAGCGCCAGCCATCGATCATTCCGAGGTTGGCCAGCTCGCGGATCATCGGTATGGCGTCCGGCATATGCTGATGCACCAGGCTCTTCGTCTCTCTGGCGCGCTCCATATCGTGGCCGCTAAGCGGCGGCCTTGGCGTTGGCACGGCCGTGGGGGAATGCGCGCGACGAGCCCCCGGTTGATATTTGCTCTCATCGCCCAAGGTGAATTCCTCCGGCTGATACCCCGAGCAGTTCGTCGCGCGTGCGTTGGATACCGCTGATGATGGTCTGCACCTCTGCCGCGCCGGCTGTCATGTGGCCCCAGAGGGCAGCGCAAAATGCATCAAAGAAGTCGTC
>NZ_DBIC01000297.1:4540-25445 GCF_002296545.1 Herbaspirillum sp. UBA812
CAAAATGCATCAAAGAAGTCGTCGCCGATTTTCGTATCGACCTGCTTGTAGCTGGGGTAGCTGCCGGTCTGGTTCGCTACCTCCTTGATGTTCCCAAGCTGCCGGATGAGGTCGCGCCAGTCCTTGCTCACATCGTCCTCGCCCTCTTCATCGAATGCCGGTATGGCCGCCCGCCTGTTGTGGAAGATCGCGCGCAGCGCAGACGCCATGCTGTGTTTCGTCATACCTTCGAAGCGGATTGGTGCGAAGGCCCATTCCCTCCAGGCGGACGCATTGCTCTCGCCATCTGCAATCGTGCGCCGATCGATCTCGGTCAGACCCTGATGAAAGAGATCGTCGTTCACCGACGTCAGCATGCCCACTCCGTACGCGTCGCCCAGCGCGTGATCCGGCATGAAGTAGCGCCATAAGCCGACCAGCTCTCGCCGGATCACGTTATCGTCGGTTCCGGCAGGCCACGCCCGGGCAAAGATCGGCACGATGAAGCTGCCCAGCTCCTCGGTGACGACCAGCGCGGAGCGGGAGGCCGTCAGGCTTTCTCCGTGGCCGGTGTGGTCATAACCGAAGGAGACCTTGCCGCGCTTCTTGTACCGTGCCGCTGGAAGAGGCCCGGAGATTTCTAGGCGTGCCTGCATGCCGATGGCCATGGCCAAGCGGATGTACTTTTCCCAGATGTGGTTCTGGGCCTGGATGTTTCGGCATACGTACTGCCGGATGTATTCCGGCCCGGGCATCTCGTTGCGCTTCTGCAGAATATAGGCTTGGTCGAGAATGCCGAGCTCCAGCGCGAGGTACACGTTGACGACTGGCAGCACGTGGTAACCCCCTGATTCGATAAGGCCGGAGAGGGTGTCCGCGCCTTTGAATACGCCGGTGATGCGGATCTGTGGCTCGAAGACGGTGCCATCGGGAGCGCCGAGGCGCTGTGTGCCGGCCAGCATCGGGAACAGGCGAGAGTAGAGGCGATCGGCGGGCATATCGTCGATCTCTTCCAGGGACGCGAGCGAGAGGCCATCGCCGTCAATCTGGGACATGATCCCGTACGCTTGCGCACGACTCTTATTGAAAAATTCGTACTTAGTATCCGACTTCTGGGGACGTCCGTTCTTGTAGTTGATGTAGGCGCTGAGAATAGGAGAGCGCTCGATCGCCTCCAGGTGGTACCGGAGATTCGCTTGAGACTGCTGTTGGCGCGGAGCGAAGATGCCTTCCTCCTGGTGAGGGTGGCACGCAAGGAATTTCAGTGCATACATCTCCTTGGCGGAGGTCTTCCGGCCGCGGCGGCAGGAATAGTCGACCGTGTTGCGGTGCTCGTCCATCTCGATCTGTTTCAAGATCTGAACGGGGTCCAAGTCCACGCCATGCACATGCTTATGCCAGAGCGCGTGATCATCCTTGAAGCGGTGAATCTCCACCTCCGCTCGGTTTGAGACGGTGATGCGCTGCCGCGATGAGACGCGCTGGCCGGTCATTTCTTCTCAACGGCCTGGACATCGATCACATCGGCCGCGCCCCGTGCCTGGGCCCCGGCATTCTCTGCTTCATGCTCCAGCAGGATGGGATCGGCGGCAGTCGAAGCGTTCGCCCGCATGACCTTGTTACGGAGGTCTTCCAGGGCTTCCAGCTTCCTGCGCTGATACTCGTCGACGCTGATCGCCGGTGCAGCGGTAGAGCTGCCGAGGTGCCCGGGGAAGATATCCTCTTCGTCGACCACCTTGTTTGTCATACCCATGTCCGCAAGCGTCAGATTGTTCTTGCTCAGGAAATCAGTCAGAGGCTTGAGGAGCGGGTGAGCTGAAATCTCGGTGATGGTGCGCTGCTCGCCATATTCGTCGGTGAAACGCGCCAGTGAAAGCGTGCCATTCGCGTCGAAATGAAACTCGGGGCGCTCGACTTTCACGCCATCGTTGATGATCGTCAGGATGATCTGCTGCAGGATGGAATACACCGCCGCCTGCATCTCCGAATACATTCCTTGCAGCACGCCTGGCTTGCGTTGCTCGAAAGCGGCCTGGTGGAGCATGAAGTTCTGCGTCTGCTTGACGCAGCAGGGCTGCTGTTGGCACCAGACGCGGTCTACATCGCAGGTGTTGCAGAGGGCATATTTCCCCGGGCGTGCAGGGAAGTAGGTGGCGACCTTCGCAGATGCCCCGTGCTTCATGGCATTGAAGCGGGTGCGAAGAGATTCTTCCTTCGTCGGATGGCCCTCCAGATTGGCCGCGCTGGCGGCCTTGCCGGCGGCGGTCTTGGGGCCAGTGGAATTGCTCCAGGCCTTGAGCAGCGCCCGCTCCCACGCTGCCTGATTGCTCTCGGTACCGCAGCGTGGGCAAACAGCGAAATAGCGCCAGGGATGATATTCATCCTCCGGCGCGTCCTCGATCCGATCCGGCGCGGCCTTGAATTTTCCGCATCCGCACTGGAATGTGACCTCGGTAAGGGCTTGATTTTGTTTGCGTTTCGACACTTGGCTCAGATGCAGTTCTGGGGATTGAGCCAGTGTGCCCCCTCCGTCAATACAGAAGGAGGGGGGGCGTGTCACCGGTGTTTAGTCGGCAGGGGAGAAGTCCACGTAGTATTTTTCGCCGACCTTGAAACTACCGATCAGCGCCGGGTTCGCCACGGTGATCGAGAAGGTCGCGCTGGGCGAAAACTTTGCGAAGGTGTTGTCTTCGTCGCTACCGTCGTCTGGATATTTCGAGGCAGCGACAGCGTTGAACTGCAGAATCTCGCAGGAGGGGTGTTGCTCGATTTTGGCGAGCTGCACCTTGGCGCGCATCTTTGGCATGGTGGTCCTTTCGTCGGATTGATTGCTGGGCTGAAATAGCACCGAGGAGATCATGCGCATACGCCAAAAGCAGCAAGAGGGGGGGGTAGATGACTACTGTTTAAAAATACAGTAGTTTACTCACCTATGAAGCTTCCTCCAAGATTTCCACCCGACCTGCACCCCCTGAGTTCTGCCGAGCTGCGCGGCCTGTGGGAGAAAAACAAGTCTCCCGAGATGAGAATTGCTCTGTGGGAAATCCGCCGGTTGAAGTTCTTTATCAACCAGCGCTATTGGGACGTGAAGCATGCCGAGTACCTCTATTTTCCCAATTCGCCGGGCACCCTGTCATGGATAAAAAGCGAGCTAAAAGAAGAGGTGAAGGAGGCTTGGCCGAGGCCTGGAAAGCGCGGAACTGGCGGTTCGTAGTGTGCGTAGGACGGGGGTTTTGCGTCTGAATGCCGCGCTGGTATTGGATGGGTGATGTTGTGGCTTACCGTTTGTTGCTGAAAGTCTTCATCATGCTGCGTTCAAACTGCGGAGGTTCTGTGGCAGTGGAATGCGAATAAATTGCGGCCGGCTGGTTCGTTGTGTGAACAGGTCGGGGAGCCAGAATACGAAAGCCTCGCAAGTTTCTTGCGGGGCTTTTTTGTTTTTGGCGCTCCTGCGGACATCGCCTCTGCTTGCTTGTGCTCAAATTTAGCGCAATTGAGCTAGAATTGAGCGCATGAGCACCCTCGGTGACGCCCTGTTCTCCAAATCCACCCAAGCCATTCTCGGTCAGCTGTTCCTGCGGCCGGAGGGCATGCACTTGCGCGCACTGATGAACAGCACCGGCATCAGCTCGGCATCGGCTCAGCGCGAACTGGGCAAGTTGACCGAGGCCGGCCTCTTGCTGCGGGAAGAGGTGGGACGCGTCTTGCTCTACAAGCCCAATCCCGACTCTCCAATCTTTTCGGAACTGAGTGCCATTGTTCGCAAGACATTTGGCGTCGCCGATACGATCAAGGCTATGCTTCTGCCTTTTTCGGAACGCATAGAGCGCGCCTTCCTGTATGGATCGGTTGCCAAGGGCTTGGATACGGCGGCCAGTGACATCGATTTGCTGGTGCTGGCCGATGACCTTGGCAGTGCCGATCTCTACCCTGAGTTGGTGGCGCTGGAGGCAAGACTGGGCAGGAAGATTTCGCTGACGGTGTATCGTCCCGCTGAATTCCGGAAAAAGATCGCGGCACGGAATCATTTTCTGGTTTCCGTGATGGCTGGTCCGAAAATCGAATTGATCGGAGCACAGGATGGGGCGCAATGAGCTTGAAAATCTCCTCAGATTGGGTCAACTGAAGTCGGAGCCTCCTTCGGCGACTGAAATCGATACCCATCGCTAAAGTGGCAGGGATCGGCTCAAAGATGCATCGGCACCAGGCCTTTCTTTATCCGGCCGCTTCCTGCTCGGCTACAGTGCGGCGTATGCTTTCTCGCTGGCGGCCTTGCGGCGTCATGGGTTCCGGCCCGTCAGCCGCTATGTGGTGTTCCAGTGGCCTCATACGTTGGAAGTCGGCCCCGACATCTGGCGCTTGCTCGCGCGCGCGCACGATGTTCGCAATGGCTTTGAATACGAAGGCAGTGACGAGGTAACCGAAGATCTCGGCCAGCAAGTGATTCGCTGTGCTGAGGTGCTGGAGCGCCTGTTGTGATTGCCCGGCTGCCCTCGGAGTGACCTGGGCTCATCCTGGGGCCGCAATCGCTGCTAGAATCGGCATCCCCCGACCAGCCAGGACTTTGCCATGAGCGACCCCATTCGTCTGACCCAATACAGCCATGGTGCCGGTTGCGGCTGCAAGATTTCGCCGCAGGTGCTGGAAGTCATCCTGGCCGGCAGCGGTGCCCAGCATCTCGATCCCAAACTCTGGGTTGGCAATGCATCGCGCGATGACGCCGCCGTCTATGCCATCGATGAAGAGCGTGGCGTGGTCTCGACCACCGATTTCTTCATGCCCATCGTCGATGATCCCTTCGACTTCGGCCGCATCGCCGCCACCAATGCCATCAGCGACATCTACGCCATGGGCGGCGATCCGCTCATGGCCATCGCCATCCTCGGCTGGCCGGTCAACGTGCTGCCGCCGGAAGTGGCACGCGAAGTCGTGCGCGGTGGCCGCGCCGCCTGTGATGCGGCCGGCATCCCGCTGGCCGGCGGCCATTCCATCGATGCCCCGGAACCCATCTTCGGCCTGGCCGTGACCGGTGTGGTCGAGAAGCGCCACATGAAGCGCAACGACACCGCCAGTGCCGGCTGCCTGCTCTACCTCACCAAGCCGCTGGGCATCGGTATCCTCACCACAGCAGAAAAGAAGGGCAAGCTGCGCCCTGAAGATGTCGGCACGGCGCGCGACTGGATGTGCCAGCTCAACCAGCCCGGCAGCCGCTTCGGCAAGCTGGCGGGCGTGGCTGCGATGACCGATGTGACCGGCTTCGGCCTGCTGGGCCATCTGGTGGAAATGTGCGAAGGCAGCGGCGTGAGCGCACGCATCCAGCACGCGCTGGTGCCCAGCCTGCCGGGCGTGCCTTACTACCTGGCTGAAGGCTGTGTGCCGGGCGGCACCGGGCGCAATTTCGAGAGCTACGGCAGCAAGATCAGCCCGCTCAGCGAAGCCCAGAAGAACCTGCTGTGCGATCCCCAGACCAGCGGCGGCCTGCTGGTGGCGGTGCGGCCCGACGCCAATCCGGAATTCCTGGCCACCGCCGCTGCCCTCGGACTGGAACTGGCCCCCATCGGCGAACTGGTGGAACGACAGCGCTACGCCGTAGAGGTGCTTTAATGGCCGATCTGCAGCCCAGCCGCGAGCTGTTCCTCGCCGATACGCCCATGCTGGATGCACGGGCGCCGGTGGAGTTCGGCAAGGGCGCCTTTCCGACTGCGGTGAATCTGCCGCTGATGAATGACAGCGAGCGTCATCAGGTCGGCCTGCGCTACAAGGAGCAGGGCCAGCAGTCGGCCATCGAGCTGGGTCATCAACTGGTCGGCGGAGCGGTGAAGCAAGAGCGGATTGCGGCGTGGGCGGCGTTCGCCAAAGCGCATCCGGAAGGCTGCCTGTATTGCTTCCGCGGCGGCCTGCGCTCGCAGATCACCCAGCAGTGGTTGAAGAGCGAAGCCGGCATCGCCTATCCGCGCGTGGCCGGCGGCTACAAGGCGCTGCGCCACTTCCTGATGGAAGCCATCGACCAGGCCTTGGCCGAGTGTTCCTTCGTGGTGGTGGGCGGCATGACCGGCTGCGGCAAGACCGACGTGCTGCTGCAGCTCGACAACGCGCTGGACCTGGAGGCTTACGCCAATCATCGTGGCTCCAGTTTCGGCAAGCGCGCCAGCCCGCAGCCTGCGCCCATCGATTTCGAACACCGTCTGGCCATTGCCCTCATCAAACTGCAAGCACAGGGCCATCACTGGATTGCGCTGGAAGACGAAAGCCGGCTGATCGGTGCCTGTGCCTTGCCGCTGGCCTTGCACCAACGCATGCAAAGCCTGCCCATGGTGTGGCTGGAAGACAGCCGCGAAGGGCGCGTGGAGCGCATCCTGCGCGATTACGTCAGTGGGCTCTGCGAGGAATACGTGGCGCTGGATCCGCGCCACGGGTTTGAACGCTATCGCGCGCATCTGCTTGCTGCATTGGGCAAGCTGGTCAAGCGCCTCGGCGACCAGCGCTACCGCCGCCTGCTGCAGATGATGGAAACGGCGCTGGCGCGCCAGGAACAAGACGGCGTGGTCGACCTGCACCGGGCCTGGATCGATGCCTTGCTGGCGGAATACTACGATCCCATCTATGCCTTCCAGCGCGAGTCCAAGCGCTCCCGCCTGCTGTTCGCAGGACAGCAGACCGAGGTGGTCGGCTTCCTGCGCCAGTATCGGCCCTGAATCAATTTACAGCAGCACCACCGCCACCAGCCCGCTGACCACGCCGATGAGCATGGTCAGCAGGGTGACGGTCGTGAGTACGCGCGGCGTGAAGGATTTGCGCAGCATCAGCAGCGACGGCAGGCTGATGCTGGGCAAGGTCATCAGCAACGCCACGGCCGGCCCCACGCCCATGCCCAGCGAGAGCATGGATTGCACGATGGGGATCTCGGCGGCCGTCGGAATCACGAAGAGCGTGCCCACCACCGCCAGCGCCACGATCCACAGCAGGCTGTTGCCCATGCTCGCATCGACCTGCGGGAACAGCCACACCCGGGCCGCGCCCAGCGCCAGCACCACCACGATGTAGACCGGTGCCGTGGTCCAGAACAGTTGCCACAGCTTGCTGCCCCAGCGGACCAGGAAATGACGGCCATCGTCCATCGGTTCATATTCGGCGGCGGCCACCGCATCGAGGGCGGCCTGCGGCAGGGTCTCGGTCTGCGCCACACGTTGCGCGATCAGCGACACACCCACTACCAGCAGCACGCCGGCCACCAAACGCAGCGCGGCAAAATGCCAGCCCAGCACGAAGCCCATGAACACCAGCGTGGCCGGATTGAGCACCGGGTTGGCGATCCAGAAGGCCAGCGCCGCCCCGACCGACACCTGCTGGCGGCGCATGCCCGCCACCACCGGTGCGGCGCAGCAGCTGCACATCATGCCGGGCAGGGCGAACAGGCCGCCACGCAGGGTCGAGCCGAGGCCGGCGCGGCCGAACACCCGCAGCAGCCAGTCGCGCGGCACCAGCACCTGCACCAGCGAACCCAGCAGGACCCCCAGCACGGCGGCTTTCCAGATGGCCAGGAAGTAGACGGTGGCATATTCCAGCGCAGCCGACCACGGAGCGGTTGGCGCATTGGCCAGGATGGAGCCGCCAATGCTGTGCTTGTCGGCGGCCACGAAGGATTTCAGGTAGTAGGGCGACCACTTCACATAGTAGAGGCCGATGGCCGCCACCAGGATGAACAGCAGCGGCTTGAGCCAGGCAGAAGAGCCGCGCGAGGCGGAGGATGAGAAGGTCATGGGAAGATCTGGTGGTAAAGAATAGTGGGAGAGCAGGAGAGTGCGCGCATGATACCTGCCGCGCGCCACTTCGTCAGTGCGCCAGAAGGACATGTCAGACAACCGTGTTGCCCCGTGCCAGCGGCCTGAAGTGCAGATTCCTTCACATTCACCGCTTGCGTCCGTTTCGTGTCCTGTTATACTGCGCTTGCTGTTGTATGACGTCTTATAACAATCACCCCAACACACAACAATACGCCAAGAGACACTTCCGGCAAGTCCCGATGCCAGTCCGCCCGCGTTCCTGCGGCGGCGCTTCGGGGCCGGCCAGGCGGAGCGGATGGCGAGAGACCTGGAGAATCCAATTGGCGCAAAGCAACACCCCCAGCGGGGCAGCGGCCGGCAAACCGACCCATATCCGCTACCTGATCCTGTTCCTGCTGTTCGTCGTCACCACCGTCAACTACGCTGACCGCGCCACGCTTTCCATTGCCGGTTCGGCCATGAAGACCGAGCTGTCGCTGGACCCGGTCACCATGGGCTACATCTTCTCGGCCTTCAGCTGGGCCTACGTGCTGGCCCAGCTGCCGGGCGGCTGGCTGCTGGACCGCTTCGGTTCCAAGAAGATCTACATGTGGAGCATTGCCCTGTGGTCTTTCTTCACCTTCCTGCAGGCCGGTGTGACGTGGATGAGCACGGGTGCGGCCGTGATCGCGCTGTTCCTGCTGCGCTTCATGGTGGGCCTGGCCGAAGCGCCGTCCTTCCCGGCCAATGGCCGCATCGTCGCCGCCTGGTTCCCGACCAAGGAACGCGGCACCGCTTCGGCCATCTTCAATTCGGCGCAGTATTTCGCGGCCGTGATCTTCACCCCGCTGATGGCCTGGATCGTGCACACCTACAGCTGGCACCATGTCTTCACCGTCATGGGCGTGGTCGGCATCCTGCTGGCCATGGTCTGGGGCAAGATCATCTACAGTCCCAAGGACCATCCGCGCATCAACCCGGCTGAACTGGAGCACATCGAATCCGGCGGCGGCCTGGTCGACATGGACAACAAGAAGGTCGCCGCACCTTCCACCAAGGGCAAGGGCTACATCCGCCAGTTGCTGTCCAACCGCATGCTGCTGGGTGTCTACATCGGCCAGTACTGCATCAACGTGATCACCTATTTCTTCCTGACCTGGTTCCCGGTGTACCTGGTGCAGGAGCGCGGCATGTCCATTCTCAAGGCCGGTTTCGTGGCCTCGATCCCGGCGGTGTGCGGCTTCATCGGCGGCGTGGTCGGCGGCCTGATCTCGGACCGCCTGATCAAGAGCGGCATGTCCGTCACCTGGGCGCGCAAGATCCCCATCGTGGGCGGCATGCTGCTGTCGATGACCATGATCCTGTGCAATTACGTCGATGCGCAGTGGATGGTGGTGGGCATCATGGCCCTGGCCTTCTTCGGCAAGGGCGTAGGCGCGCTGGGCTGGGCGGTGGTGGCCGATACCGCGCCCAAGCAGATCGTGGGCCTGTCCGGTGGCCTCTTCAACATGTTCGGCAATGTGGCCGGCATCACGACCCCGATCGTGATCGGCTACATCGTCAAGGAAACCGGTTCCTTTGCCGGTGCGCTGGTCTTCGTGGGCATCAATGCACTGGTGACCGTGATCAGCTATCTTGTCATCGTCAAGGAAATCAAGCGCGTCGAACTCAAGGACGCCTGATCCGTTTTACGAGCGGCCGCTGTTGCAGTGGCCGCCCTTCATTTGAATTGCAGCATTCTGTCGCATGGGACTTAGCATGAGCACCGATACCGCCGCCAGCCAGGCATTCACACCGCGCTACATCATGATGAACGACACCGACAATGTCGCCATCGTCGTCAATGACGGAGGCCTGCCGGCCGGCACCGTCTTCCCCGATGGCCTGACCCTGGTCGACCGCGTGCCCCAGGGCCACAAGATCGCGCTGCGCGATCTCAAGCAGGGCGAGGCCATCGTGCGTTATGACGTGGCCATCGGCTACGCCGTGCGTGACATTCCCAAGGGCAGCTGGATCGAGGAATCGCTGGTGCAGATGCCGCCAGCGCGCGGTCTCGACAATCTGCCCATCGCCACCAAAAAGCCGGCGCCGCAGCCGCCGCTGGACGGCTATACCTTCGAGGGCTATCGCAACGCTGATGGCTCGGTGGGCACTCGCAACCTGCTGGCGATCACCACCACCGTGCAGTGCGTAGCCGGTGTGGTGGAGCACGCAGTCAAGCGCATCCGCGCCGAGCTGCTGCCCAAGTATCCCAATGTGGAAGACGTGGTGGCGCTGGAGCACACCTATGGCTGCGGCGTGGCCATCGATGCGCCCAACGCCGGCATCCCCATCCGTACGCTGCGCAACATCAGCCTGAACCCCAACTTCGGCGGCCAGGCCATGGTGGTGAGCCTGGGCTGCGAAAAGCTGCAGCCCAACCGCCTGCTGCCGGAAAACATGATCCCCATCCACAAGGCCGGCGAGCCCTATGTGGTCTGCCTGCAGGATGCGGAACACGTCGGTTTCAACTCCATGATCGATTCCATCATGAAGATGGCCGAGGCGCGCCTGACTGAACTGAACAAGCGCCGCCGCGAAACCTGCCCGGCCTCGGACCTGGTGGTGGGTGTGCAGTGCGGCGGCAGTGACGCCTTCTCGGGTGTGACGGCCAACCCGGCAGTGGGCTTTGCGACCGACCTGCTGGTGCGCGCAGGCGCCTCGGTGATGTTCTCGGAAGTGACCGAAGTGCGCGATGGCATCGACCAGCTGACCTCGCGCGCGGTCAACGAGGAAGTGGCCCAGGCCATGATCCGCGAGATGGACTGGTACGACAATTACCTGAAGCAGGGCGGTGTCGACCGCAGCGCCAACACCACCCCCGGCAACAAGAAGGGCGGCTTGGCCAACATCGTCGAGAAGGCCATGGGCTCCATCGTCAAGTCCGGCTCCAGCCCGATTTCGGGCGTGCTCGCGCCGGGCGACAAGCTTCAGCAGAAGGGCCTGATCTATGCGGCCACGCCAGCCTCCGACTTCATCTGCGGCACCTTGCAACTCGCGGCCGGCATGAATCTTCATATCTTCACCACGGGCCGGGGTACGCCGTATGGTCTGGCGGCTGTGCCGGTCATCAAGGTCGCGACCCGCAATGACCTGGCGCGGCGCTGGCATGACCTGATGGATGTCAACGCCGGTCGCATCGCCAGCGGCGAGGCCACCATCGAGCAGGTCGGCTGGGAGCTGTTCCAGCTGATGCTGGACGTGGCCAGCGGCAAGAAGCGCACCTGGGCCGAACAGTGGAAGCTGCACAATGCACTGACCCTGTTCAATCCGGCACCCGTGACCTGATCCTCCCTTGGGGCCCGCTTGCGGGTCCTTTTTTTGTTCCATCGTCATGCCAACAACAATATGATTCGCCAGGAGACCGCATGAGCAACTCCCTTTCTTCACCTTCTTCCCGCTTCGCCACCTTGATTGCCACTTCCGCCCTCAGCCTGGCCGCCGCGCATGCCGGTGCGGCCACCGTCGCCTACGTCTCCAATGCGGACAGCCAGGACATCTACGTGCTCCGGCTCAATGGCGATGGCAGCGTCAACCTGATCGACAAGGTCGATACCGGCAGCACCGTGATGCCGCTGGCCCTGAGTCCCGATCACAAATTCCTCTATGCCGCGTTGCGCGGCCAGCCGTATTCGGTGGTGAGCTATGCCATTGATCCCGCCAGCGGCAAGCTCAAGGCGCTGTCCAAGGTGCCGCTGGCCGACAACATGGCCAACATTGCCACCGACCGCAGCGGGCGCTACCTGCTGGCCGCGTCCTACTCCGGCAACAGGATCTCGGTCAATGCCATCGGGACGGACGGTATCGTGCAGGCCCCGCCGCTGGCGGTGATCCCGACCGGGAAGAACGCGCATTCCGTGCAGGTTTCTCCTGACAATGCTTTCGTCTTTGCCAGCAACCTGGGCAGCGACGTGATCCTGCAATACCGTTTCGACCCGGCCACCGGCACGGTCACGCCCAACAGTCCGCCGTCGGTCGCCACCAAGGCCGGTGCCGGGCCGCGCCATTTCGTGTTCTCGCCGGACCAGCGTTTCGTCTATTCGACCAATGAGCTGGACGCCACTGTCAACACCTACGCCTACGATCGCCAGTCCGGCACCTTGACCCTGCTGGCCAGCGACTCGGCCCTGCCCGAAGGCTTCAAGACCAGCGAACAGCTGGCGGCCGCCGACCTGCACCTGACCCCGGATGGCCGTTTCCTCTATGCCACCGAGCGCAGCTCCAACACCCTCACCGGTTATCGCGTGGACCCGGCCAGCGGCAAGCTCACCCGCATCCTCAACATCCCCACCGAAACCCAGCCGCGCGGTTTCAACATCGATCCGCAAGGACGCTACCTGCTGGCCGTCGGCCAGAAGGCAGGGCTGACCAGCTATGCCATCGACCGCGACAGCGGGGCGCTCACGCCGGTCTTCCGCTACACCTTGGGACGCAATCCGAACTGGGTCGAGATCATCGACTTGCCCCGCGTACGCTGATACCTGAAGGGTTTTGCTTCACCCTCAAAAACCTCAATATGTTGTTTTTCGGGCTTGCCGAATGTCATTTCGGCAAGCTTTTTCACATCTGTGCCCCGCCATATGAATCAGGCTTGATCCAAAACAGCCAGCCCCGGGTGTTGCCGGTGCACAATGCGAAAACGGATATTTGCTGACTGCCCTAACCGGGAATTGGGGGAGTTTTGGTGGGTTTGCCGCCGATATGAAGCGCGACGCGGTGTTGTATCGTCTGCGCCATGTTGTTCATTTCACTTGTTGTATCAAAATTAAGCGGAGAGAGGGAATGCGAAATCTGACGGTTCGCTTCAGCCTGATGAGCGCGCTTGCGCTGTTTTCATGCATGATCGTAGTAGGGGCTGGCGTGGGTATCTTTGCACTGGGCCGAGCCAACCAGTCCACTGAATATGTCCACGAGATCACCGAGCGCACCTTGCTGATCAATGACGCCTACAAGGATACCACCCGTACCCGGGCCGCCCATGGGCGCATCTATTCGACGCTGATGGAGAAGGGCGATGCGGCCGTCATCGAGTCCGCCTTGAAGAGCGCCCAGATGACCTATGACCGCAGCCTGAAGTATCTGGATGAATACGCCAAGCTGCCCGACCTGGAGGGCCAGGATCCGGCTACCAAGACCGAATTGATCGAATCAGCCAAGGCCCTGAACGAGATTCTGAAAAAGGCCACGGATACCCTCAAGGCCGGCGACGCGCAGGGCTATTCCCAGCTCAACAACAATTTCATCAGCAAGGGCGGAGCCCGCTTCTCCACGGCGCTGGAGGCTTATCAAAAGCGCGCCATGGAGCTCAATGACAAGGCCACGGCCGAGCGTCAGCGCGAGTACAACCTGGTGGTCTGGCTGGTGGTGGCCGGTCTGATCGGGGCCATGTTCCTGGTCATCGGTGTGCATTTCCTGCTGCGCAACATCGTCCTGACCCCGCTCAACCGCGCCGTGCACTTGCTGGACCTGGTCGCCAATGGCGATCTGAGCACCAAGGTCGAGGTCAAGAGCGACAATGAAATCGGCCGCCTGTTCTCGGCCATCCGAAGCATGCAGCAGGGTTTGCTGACCACCGTCTCGCGCGTGCGCAGCAGTTCGGACAGCATCGACACCAGCGCCAAGGAAATCGCCGCCGGCAACATGGACCTGTCCTCGCGCACCGAGCAGCAGGCCAGCTCGCTGGAAGAAACCGCGGCCTCCATGGAGCAGCTGACCGGCACCGTCAAGCAGAATGCCGACAATGCCCTGCAGGCCAACCAGCTGGCGCATTCGGCGTCCTCCACCGCCAGCAAGGGCGGGGAAGTGGTATCGCAGGTGGTCGATACCATGCAGGCCATCAATGAATCCTCGCGCAAGATCGTGGACATCATCAGCGTGATCGACGGCATCGCTTTCCAGACCAACATCCTGGCGCTCAACGCCGCGGTGGAAGCCGCCCGTGCCGGTGAGCAGGGCCGCGGCTTTGCCGTGGTGGCTTCCGAAGTGCGCTCGCTGGCCCAGCGTTCAGCCGCCGCCGCCAAGGAAATCAAGTCGCTCATCGATGCCTCGGTGGAGAAGGTCGAGGCCGGCAGCCAACTGGTCGAACAAGCCGGGGCCACCATGGGCGAAGTCGTCACCAGCGTGCAGCGCGTCACCGACATCGTGGGCGAGATCGCCGAAGCCAGCCGTGAGCAGAGCACCGGCATCGAGCAGGTCAACCGCGCCATCACCCAGATGGATGAAGTGACCCAGCAGAACGCCGCATTGGTGGAGCAAGCAGCCGCTGCGGCCCAATCGCTGCAGGCACAGGCCACCAATCTGGTCGGCGCGGTCAGCATCTTCAAGATCGATGCGCATCAGGTGGCCAGCCCGGCGGCCAAGCCGCGCCCGGCACCGATGGCACCGCCGCCGGCCCCGGCTGCACCTGCTGCACCTGCCTTGAAGACTGCGCCTGCCGCAGCAGCGGCACCGAAGGCTGCTCCCAAGCTGCCGCCTGCCAAGCCGGCCAAGGCCGCGCCGCCTGCGCCGGGCAGCCGCATCAAGGACGATGCACAGGATTGGGAAGAGTTCTGATCATTGGTGCATTCCTTCACGAAAACCTCCGTCGCTCAGGCCACGGAGGTTTTTTTTCGGCCAGGGCCTGCACTTTCTTTCATATCGCCCAAAAAGGGAGGGGCCGCAGCTGCCTGCGGCCCCTCCCTCGGGTACTGCCGATCAGATCAGACAGTCTTTATTGCGGACCCAGCTTCTTGATCAGTGCAGCCAGTTCTTCGTGCTCTTCCGGCGTGCAGTCGGTCAGGGGCGTACGCACCGGGCCGGCGTCATGGCCGACGATCTTGGCACCGGCCTTGACGATGGAGACGGCGTAACCGGCCTTGCGGTTGCGGATGGCCAGGTAGGGCAGGAAGAAGTCGTCGATCAGCTTGCCCACGGTGTCGTGGTCTTCCTTGGCGATGGCCTGGTAGAACTCGACGGCGGTCTTGGGAATGAAGTTGAAGACCGCCGAGGAGTACACCGGCACGCCCAGCGCCTTGTAGGCGGCAGCATAGACTTCCGCGGTCGGCAGGCCACCCAGGTAGGTGAAACGGTCACCCAGCTTGCGGCGGATATGCACCATCGGTTCGATCTCGCCGATGCCGTCCTTGAAACCGATCAGGTTGGGGCAGCGGTCAGCAAGGCGTTGCAGGGTCTCGGCATTGAGCTTGCAGACCGCACGGTTGTAGATGATGACGCCGAAGTTGACCGACTTGCAGACCGCTTCCACGTGGGCGGCGATGCCGTCCTGGCTGGCTTCGGTCAAGTAATGGGGCATCAGCAGGATGCCGTGGGCACCCAGGCGCTCGGCTTCCTGGGCGTAGGCGATGGCCGCGCGGGTGGAGCCGCCGGCACCAGCGATGATGGGCACCTTGCCACGGCAGGTGTCGACGGCGGTGCGGATGATGTCCGAATATTCACCCGGGACCAGCGAGAAGAACTCACCCGTGCCACCGGCGGCGAACAGCGCGCTCGCGCCATAGGGCGCCAGCCATTCCAGACGTTCGATGTAGGTCTTGGGGCGGAAGTCGCCTTGCTCGTCGAAGTCCGTCAGCGGGAACGACAGCAGGCCGGAAGAGAGGATCTGTTTTAGGTCTTGGGGTGTGTACTGGGACATGGTTTCGCTCGACGCCGTTAGGAATGGGTTGGAAAACGAGGCAAATAGGATGAATGTTGTCTCTGATCTTCTTGTATCCAATTAGGATATCAGTCATCGTACAACATAAGATTTCAGAAAGCCAGTACTTTGTTGTGATGGTTTGCGCAGGGTGGAGGGCGGGATTCCCGGCCGGCCGGGCCGAGGAGATCGTCGGATGGCGGAGGCTTGCTGAAGAGGGGGAGAGAACGGAAGCGGCCGATCCGTGCAGCACGGACCGGCCGGACTTGCGCGGGATCAGGCGTTGCCGGCGGTGCCCGATTCAGCTTCCTGCTGCGCGCGGCGCAGGCGCTCGCGGCTGTTGGTGAGGTGATTGCGCATGGCGGCGCGGGCGGCTTCAGCATCGCCGCGGGCGATGGCCTCATAGATGTCTTCGTGCTCGCGCTGCACCCGTTCCAGGTAGCTGGCCTGCTGGTCATGCGCCAGCTCGGCAGTATTGATGCGCTTGCGCGGGATCACGCCCATGCCGAGATGGCTGATGATCTCGATGAAATAGCGGTTGCCGGTGGCGTTGGCGATGGCGAAGTGGAAACGGAAGTCCGGTCCCACGGTGTCGCCGCCGCTTTTCTGGTTGGCGTGGAACAGGTCCAGCGCCTCGCGGATTTCCTGCAGCTGGGCATCGCTGCGGCGCGATGCGGCCAGGCCGGCCGTTTCAGTTTCCAGGCTGATGCGCAGCTCCAGCAGCGCCAGCAGGTCGCGCATGGTGGTGATGGTGGCCGGGTCGATGTTGATGTTGGAACCCTTCTTGACCTCCAGCACGAAGGTGCCGATGCCGTGCCGCGTTTCCACCAGTCCGGCCGCCTGCAGGCGCGAGATGGCTTCACGCACCACGGTGCGCGAGACGCCCTGGGTCTGCATGATCTCGGATTCGGTGGGCAGCTTGTCGCCCGGCTTGAGGCTGCCGTTGGAGATCATTGCGGTCAGCGCCGCCACCACTTCCTGCGACAGGCTCTGAGGCTTGCGGCGCGGGCGCAGCAGCGGGTTGGGGGTATCGCTTACATCCATATCGTTTTATTTCTCGGGAGCGCTGGCAGACCGGATTGTGAATGGTTGTGATCGGTCCGCATCAGGCGGGGTGAACATAGTCGCGCCATCTTACCAGATCGATAAGCCGCCACGACGCCAGGACCAGCCGTAGCCGTGAGAGTAGCGCACTTTGCGCAAGAGGTCAGACAAGTTTCAGGTGAATTTGACGACGGCTTGCGCCAGGCCGGGTTTTAGTCGATATGAAGGAAAAGGCAGGGTACCTGACAGAATTACTCGGGTTTGCTATACTTGACTCAAATATTCGGGAATTCAGGGTAACCGGCCCCGCCGGTGCATTTGTTTCTGGAGCGAACTTCATGCGTCTTACCACCAAAGGCCGTTTTGCCGTGACTGCGATGATTGACCTGGCGTTGCGCCAGGGCAAGGGCCCCGTCACGCTGTCGGCCATCAGCGAGCGCCAGGAAATTTCTTTATCATATCTGGAGCAGTTGTTCGGCAAGTTGCGGCGTCACCAGATCGTCGAGTCCGTGAGGGGGCCCGGCGGTGGTTACAATCTCGCCCGCAAGGCGGCTGACGTGTCGGTCGCCGACATCATCATCGCGGTGGACGAACCCCTGGATGCAACCCAGTGCGGTGGCAAGGAAAATTGCCACAGCGCGGCGCATCCGGGCGGCGCACGCTGCATGACGCATGAGCTGTGGTCCACCCTGAACGAAAAGATGGTCGAGTACCTGGATTCGGTATCCCTCCAGGACCTGGTGGACCAGCAAAAAGAACCCAAGGCGGCCGAACACCGTGCCGCCGACTCGCAGAGCGTGGTGGTGATGCACCGCCCGCAAGCCGCAGCCTGATTTGGAGCAAGGACCTTATGAACGCACCCCTGGAAAAAAGCCTGCTGGAGACCATCAAGGCTCCGCACTTCCCGATCTACATGGACTACTCGGCGACCACCCCGGTCGATCCGCGCGTGGCCGACAAGATGATTCCCTACCTGCGCGAGCAGTTCGGCAATCCCGCTTCCCGCAGCCACATGTACGGCTGGACTGCTGAAAAGGCCGTGGAAGAGGCGCGTGAAGAAGTGGCCAAGCTGGTCAACGCGGATTCGCGCGAGATCATCTGGACCTCCGGCGCCACCGAGAGCAACAACCTGGCCATCAAGGGTGCGGCGCAGTTCTACAAGTCCAAGGGCAAGCACATCATCACCGTCAAGACCGAGCACAAGGCGGTGCTGGATACCTTCCGCGAGCTGGAACGCGTGGGCTTCGAAGCCACCTACCTGCAGCCCCAGGACAATGGCCTGGTCACCGTCGAGCAGATCGCTGCCGCCGTGCGTCCGGATACCATCTTGGTATCGGTCATGCTGGTGAACAATGAAATCGGCGTGATCCAGCCGGTGCCGGAAATCGGCGAGTTCTGCCGCTCCAAGGGCATCATCTTCCACAGCGACGCCGCACAGGCGACCGGCAAGGTCAAGATCGACCTGGAAAACTGGAAGGTCGACCTGATGAGCTTCTCGGCTCACAAGACCTACGGCCCCAAGGGCATCGGTGCGCTGTACGTGCGCCGCAAGCCGCGCGTGCGCATCGAAGCGCAGATGCACGGCGGTGGCCACGAGCGCGGCCTGCGTTCGGGCACCCTGGCTACCCACCAGATCGTGGGCATGGGTGAAGCCTTCCGCCTGGCGCGTGAAGAAATGGACAGCGAGCTGGCGCACATCCGCGCCCTGCGCGACCGCCTGGCCAAGGGCCTGCAAGAGATTGAAGAGACCTACATCAACGGCGACATGGATCACCGCGTGCCGCACAACCTGAACGTGAGCTTCAACTACGTGGAAGGTGAATCGCTGATCATGGCCATCAAGGACATCGCCGTTTCGTCCGGTTCGGCCTGCACCTCGGCCAGCCTGGAGCCGTCTTATGTGCTGCGCGCCCTGGGGCGCAGCGACGAACTGGCGCACAGCTCGATCCGCTTCACCATCGGCCGCTTCACCACCGAGGAAGACATCGATTTCACCATCGAGCTGATCAAGAGCAAGGTCGGCAAGCTGCGCGAGCTGTCCCCGCTGTGGGACATGTACAAGGACGGCGTGGACCTGTCCACCATCCAGTGGGCAGCCCACTAAACCAGGATTCTGCCAGCCATCGCCAGCAGCCGCAGCAGGGCAGGGGCGATGGCCGAAACCATCATCTAGGGAGCAAAGAACATGTCTTATTCCGAAAAAGTACTCGACCATTATGAAAACCCCCGCAACGTCGGCGCCTTCGAAAAGGGCGACGACACCGTGGGCACCGGCATGGTCGGCGCACCGGCCTGCGGCGACGTGATGAAGCTGCAGATCAAGGTCGGCGCTGATGGCGTCATCCAGGATGCCAAGTTCAAGACCTACGGCTGCGGTTCGGCCATCGCTTCGTCGTCGCTGGTGACCGAATGGGTCAAGGGCAAGACCCTGGACGAAGCCCTGTCCATCAAGAACACCCAGATCGCCGAAGAACTGGCCCTGCCGCCGGTGAAGATCCACTGCTCGATTCTGGCCGAAGACGCCATCAAGGCCGCCGTGCAGGATTACAAGGCCAAGCACGGCGAACAGCAGCAAGCCGCCTGAGCGGCTTGACGGGCAGGACAGCAAGGCCGTTTTCGATTTCGTAAGGCAAGCATCATGGCAATCACGTTGACAGAGAAGGCAGCAAAACACATCAGCCGCTACATGGAGCGCCGTGGCAAGGGCATCGGCCTGCGCCTGGGTGTGCGCACCACCGGCTGTTCCGGCCTGGCCTACAAGCTGGAGTATGTGGATGAACAATCGTCCGAAGACACCGTCTTCGAGTCGCATGGCGTGCGCGTCTTCGTCGATCCCAAGAGCCTGCCCTACATCGATGGTACCGAGCTGGACTTCGCCCGGGAGGGACTGAACGAAGGATTCAAGTTCCAGAATCCGAACGTCAAGGATGAATGTGGCTGCGGCGAAAGCTTCCGCATCTGACCTGCATTTTCAGTTTCTTGTCGATGCCGTCGTACCGGCTTTGTGGTGCAGGCGGCCCCAGTGCTTAGCCGGACCGTGATAGCCCTGTGACAGCCTCGTGATTGCTCCCTGCGGGGCCGACTTGGTCACCGTCCGCCGTCCCTGATGTGCCAAGCCTGTTGCAGTCCGACAGGCTTTTTATTTTTCAGCCATGCAAAACCACTTCGACCTGTTCCATCTGCCGCAACGTTTCGCCATCGACCAGAAGGCGCTGGAGCAGGCTTTCCACAGCGTGCAGGGCCAGGCGCATCCGGACAAGTTCGCGCACGCCAGCGATGCCGAAAAGCGCGTGGCCATGCAGTGGGCCACACGGGCCAACGAGGCCTACCAGACGCTGAAGAATCCCTTGAAGCGCGCGCGCTACCTGTGCGAACTGCACGGCGTGGACCTGCAGACCGAATCCAACACCGCCATGGCCCCCGGTTTCCTGATGCAGCAGATGGAATGGCGCGAGACGCTTGACGACGCCAAGGCCGGCAAGGACATCGATGCCCTGGAACAGCTCAACACCGAACTGCTAACCGAGAAGAAAGCCGAGATCGCACGCATCGAAGCGCTGCTGGATGCGGGCGACTACGCCGCTGCCGGCACGCTGGTGCGGCAGCTGATGTTCCTCGACAAGTTCGGGGCAGAGATCGGCGATGCCTTCGCCCTGATCGAAGGCTGATGGGAGACGCTCGATGCCCGATCTGTTCCTGTTCCTGCTGGCCGCGATGACGCTGACCCTGGCACCGGGTCCGGACAACATCTACGTGCTCACGCGCGGCATCGTCCAAGGGCGCAAGGCCGGGCTGGTGGCTGCTGCCGGGTTCTGTTCGGGACTGATCTTCCATACCCTGCTGGCCGTGCTGGGCTTTGCCGCCCTCATCAAGGCTTACCCGCCGGCCTACCACGCGCTGCAATATGCAGGCGCCGCCTATCTGGCCTATCTGGGTGTGCGCACATTGCGTTCGGCTTCCAGCGGCATCGCGCTGTCGGCAGACGGGCAGGGCGCTGCTGCCGTCCCGCTGCGCCGCATCTATTGGCAGAGCGTGCTGGCCAATATGCTCAACCCGAAGGTGACGCTGTTCTTCATCGCCTTCCTGCCGCAGTTCGTGCAGCGCGAGGCTGGCCATGAAGCCCTGCAGATGCTGATATTGGCGCTGGTGTTCATTGTCCAGGCCTTCGTCATCTTCAGCGCCATCGCGCTCTTTTCCGGTGCCGTCGGTGCGGTCTTCCGCCGTCGCGCTTCCGCTTCCGTTCATCTGAATCGCCTGGCAGGCTGTGCCTTCATCGGCCTGGGCATCCGGATGGCCTTACCTGAATAACGGCGAGTCACTTCGCCCCAACGCTCCACGACGAGTCCACACCTTATGGCTTTACTGCAGATTTCCGAACCGGGCATGTCCACCGCGCCACACCAGCGTCGTCTGGCCGTCGGCATCGACCTGGGCACCACCAATTCGCTGG
>NZ_DBIC01000153.1:0-16190 GCF_002296545.1 Herbaspirillum sp. UBA812
CCAGCCCTGACGCGCGCCTTGCCAGCCCGCCTTCTGGGGGCAACGCATCTCACAGATTGAATGTGAACAGGCCCTAGACTCCACTCCATCCCGAGACATCATGCCTTCCAAACCAAGAATCGAGCAATACAATCAACCCGCAGGCGGCTGGGGCGCACTGAAATACGTGGCGCTGAACCTGGTCAAGGAACACGTGGCCGACGGCAAGGGCTTGCGTACCCTGTTGTCGCAGAACCAGCCTGACGGCTTTGATTGTCCCGGTTGCGCATGGCCGGACCGCGAACACACCTCCACCTTCGAGTTCTGCGAAAACGGCGTCAAGGCCGTGGCCGCCGAAGCCACCAAGAAGCGCGTCACCCCCGAGTTCTTCGAGAAGCACACCGTCACCGAGCTGATGCAGCAATCGGATTACGAGCTGGAAGAGCACGGCCGCCTGACCCATCCCATGGTGTATGACGCCGCCACCGACAAGTACCGGAAGATCGACTGGTCCGCCGCCTTCGAGCTGATGGCCAAGCACCTCAACGCCTTGCCCGATCCGGACATGGCGGACTTTTACGTGTCCGGCCGCGCCAGCAACGAAGCAGCTTTCCTGTTCCAGTTGTTCGTGCGCCAGTACGGCACCAACAATTTCCCCGACTGCTCCAACATGTGCCACGAACCCACCAGCGTGGGCCTGCCGGGCACGGTCGGCATCGGCAAGGGCACGGTGCTGCTGGAAGATTTCGATCATTGCGACACGCTGCTGCTGTTCGGCCAGAACCCGGCCACCAACCACCCGCGCATGATGGGCGAGCTGCGCCACGCCTCCAAGCGCGGCGCCACCATCGTGGCCATCAACCCCCTGAAGGAACGCGGCCTGGAGCGCTTTGCCGATCCGCAGAGCAAGGTCGAGATGCTGACCATGGGCAGCACCCGCATCAGCTCCATGTTCATCCACCCCACGCTGGGTGGTGACCTGGCGCTGATCAAGGGTGTCATCAAGCGCACCATCGAACTGGATGACGCGGCCAAGGCGGCCGGTACCGAGCGCGTGATCGACGTCAAGTTCATCGAGGAACATACCGCCGGTTTCGAGGAATTCGCCGCCCAGGCGCGCGCCGAAAGCTGGGACGACATCATCGCCGAGTCCGGCGTCTCCCGCGAGGACATCGAGAAACTGGCCCAGGTCTACGTCAAGGGCAAGGCAGTCATTGCCACCTGGGGCATGGGCCTGACCCAGCACAAGTATGCAGTGGCCACCATCCAGCTGCTGTCGAACATGATGATGCTGCGCGGGAACATCGGCCGCCAGGGCGCAGGCCTGTGCCCGGTGCGCGGCCACTCCAACGTGCAGGGCGACCGCACGGTCGGCATCGACGAGAAGCCGACCCCGGCTTTCCTGGATCGCCTGGAACAGGTGTTCGGTTTCAAGGCGCCGCGCCATCACGGCAATGACACGGTCGGTTCGGTCATGGCCATGCTGGAAGGCCGTACCAAGGTCTTCATCGGCCTGGGCGGCAACTTCGCCATGGCCACGCCCGATACCCCGCGCACCTTCGAGGCCATGCGTTCCTGCAACCTGACGGTGCACATCACCACCAAGCTCAACCGCAGCCACCTGGTGCATGGCAAGGATGCGCTGATCCTGCCGACCATGGGCCGCACCGAGATCGACGTGCAGAAGTCCGGTCCCCAGGGCGTGACGGTGGAAGATTCGATGAGCATGGTGCACGTCTCCTACGGCATCAACAAGCCGGCGTCCGAACACCTGATGTCGGAAACGGCCATCGTGGCGCACCTGGCCGAGGCCACCATGAAGTCGCGCAACAATGGTCCGAAGATCGACTGGCTGTGGTACGCCGAAGATTATTCGCGCATCCGCGATGCCATCGAGAAGGTGTATGACGCCTTCAAGGGCTACAACGAGCGCATCGCCAATCCGGGCGGCTTCCACCTGGGCGTGGCCTCGCGCGACCGCGTCTGGAAGACCGGCAGCGGCAAGGCCAACTTCATCGTCCATGAGATCCCCAAGGACACGCCCATCCATCGTGCCCGCGCGATCCATGGTGAGAAGCTGCTGACCCTGATGACCACCCGTTCGCACGACCAGTACAACACCACCATCTATGGCATGGACGACCGCTATCGCGGCGTGTTCGGCCAGCGCCGCGTGGTCTTCATCAACCCGGCGGACCTGCAGATGCTGGGTTTGAAGGATGGTGAATGGGTCGACATCACCAGTGTCTGGGACGACGGCGTGGAGCGCCGTGCCGATGGTTTCCTGCTGGTGGAATATGACATTCCGCGCGGTTGTATCGGCAGTTACTATCCCGAGACCAATCCGCTGGTACCGCTGGAAAGCTTTGCCGACAAGGCGCGTACGCCCACTTCAAAGTCCATTCCGGTGCTGTTGTCGCGTTCGGCGGTGCAGCGTTCGGCGGCCTGATGGAGGCCGGCATGAGTGTGGCCGAGATGCCCGCCCAGGAGGACGCCGACCTGCAGGCCCGCGCGCAGCACATGGGCGTGCCGCCCGAAGTGCTGCTGATCGTCGAAACCCTGCAGGCCGATGCCCAAGAGAAGGAGGGCGGGGCGCTGTCGCTGGCGCGCCTGTCCAAGCGCACGCAATTGCGCATGAGTACCTTGCGGCGTTTCCTGTCGGCGCTGGAAGAGGCCGGCGTGGTGAAGGTCGAGATGAATGAGGATGGGACCGGCAGCGTGAGCTTGCTGGTGTCGCCTCAGTAAATGCGGAGGGCGGCGTACCGATGAGGCGCGCCGCCCATTCACCCTGCCAGTTCTTCCACCAGTTTTCCTACCAGTTTCAAGGCCTGCTCGGTTTCCCGGGACCAGGCATAGCTGTAATTCAAGCGAATGAAGTGACTGTACCGGTTGGTCGCCGCAAAGATGCGTCCCGGTGCCACCGTGATCCCCAGCGCCAGGCTGCGGCGATACAGTTCCATCGCATCCACCCCCTGCGGCAACTCCACCCACAGCACATAGCCCCCTTGCGGCTCGGACACCTGCGTGCCCGCCGGGAAAAAGCGCAGCACGAAGTGCCGCATCATGTCGCGCTGCTGCGCGAAGACGCGGCGCACGCGCCGCAGGTGGCGTTCGTAGCCGCCTTGCGTGAGGTATTCCGCGATGGCGCGTTGGGGCGCGGTCGGCGTGGCCAGCGTGTTGAGGAACTTGAGTTTTTCCACCTGCGCCCGATAGCGCCCCGGCATCGCCCAGCCGATGCGGTAGGCCGAGGTCAGGCTCTTGGAAAACGAAGAACAATGCAGCACCAGTCCCTCGCGGTCATAGTTCTTCAGCGATGAAGGATGGGCATTGCCGTAATACAGCTCGCTGTAGACGGCGTTTTCGATCAGCGGCATCTGGTGCTGTTCGGCCAGGCGCACCAGTCTTTCCTTTTCGCTGTCCGGCATCTGGAAACCCAGCGGATTCTGGAAGTTGGGCATCACCATGCAGGCCGCCACCGGCTGCGTCTTCATCCGTTCTTCCAGGACCCCGACATCGAGGCCGCGCTGCGGATCGGTCGGGATTTCCAGGGCCCGCATGCCCAGGCGCTCGATGGCGTGCAGCATGGCGTAGAAGGTCGGGGTCTCTACCGCAATGGTGTCGCCGGGACGGGCCACGGCTTGCAGGCAGAGGTTGATGGCTTCGGTGGCACCGACGGTGACGACGATTTCTTCGGGATCGACCTTGAGGCCGTTTTCCAGATAGCGGCGCGCGATCTGGCGCAGCAGGTCCGGATGGCCCGGGGGCAAGTCGTCGAACACGCTGGACTGGCTGGCGTGGCGCGCGATACGGCCGGCGTATTGCGCCAGCCGGTGCGAAGGAAACAGTGCCGGGTTGGGATAGGGTGAACCCAGCGGCACGGTGCCGTCCTGCTGGATGGTCTTCAGGGTGGCCAGCACCAGGCGGCTGACGTCGACCTCGGTGGATTCCTGCCAGGCCGGATGATCGGCCTGAGAAGGTGGCTTGATGACGGGGCGGGGAATGCTCTCGGCCTGTTCGCGCACGAAGTAGCCGGACTGCGGCTGGCTCTCGATGATGCCGCGGCTTTCCAGCAGTTCGTAGGCGCGCACCACGGTCGTGACGCTGACCTTGTGCTGCTGGCTGGCGATGCGCACCGAGGCGATGCGCTCGCCCGGGCGCAGCACGCCGTCGCGGATGGAGGCCGCGAGCTGGTCGGCAAATTGTTTGTAAAGAGGCGTGACGGCCATGGGGCGGGTTTCTTGATGGTGTTAGAGTTGTCGCTTCGCATTTTACAAGGACCGCGCCATGATCACCGTGCATCACCTGAACAACTCCCGCTCGCAGCGCGTGCTGTGGCTGCTGGAAGAGCTGGGCCTGGACTACGAGATCAAGTTTTACCAGCGCGACCCCAAGACCATGCTGGCCCCGCCCGAGCTGCTGAAGGTGCATCCGCTGGGCAAGTCGCCGGTCATCACCGATGGCGATCTGACGGTGGCTGAATCGGGCAACATCGTCGAATACCTGCTGGAGCGTTACGGTGCCGACAGCGGCCTGTTGCCCGCACCCGGCACGCCCGAGCGCCTGCGCTACCGCTACTGGCTGCACTTTGCCGAGGGCTCGGCCATGCCCTGGCTGCTGCTGGGGCTGATCTTCAGCAAGATGCCCAAGGCCGTGCCGGCTCTGATCCGTCCGATTGCGCGGATGCTGTCCGAGGGCATGCGCAGCCGTCTGGTGGCACCGCAGATCGAGCGGCAGATGCGCTACATGGAAGACGAACTGGGCAAGGACGGCTGGTTCGCCGGCAAGAGCATCACCGGGGCCGATATCCAGATGAGCTTCCCGGTGGAGGGCATGCGGGCACGTGGCGGGCTCGATGGCCGCCATCCCAATCTTCTCAAGTTCCTCGAAGCCATCCATGCGCGCCCGGCCTATCAGCGTGCGTTGGAGAAGGGCGGGCCTTACGAGCTGCTGCGCTGAGGCCTGCGCATTGCTCCGGTTCAGGCCGGCAGGCTGATGCAGGCTTGCAGGCCCTGGTCGCCCGGCTGGTGGCGGTTGCGCAGTTCCAGCCGGCCACCATGGGCCTCGATGCAGGAACGGGCGATCGCCAGGCCCAGGCCGAAGTTGCCGCCGGAGCGTGCCGGGTCGAGGCGCACGAAGGGTTTGAAGACTTCCTGCAAGTGTTCCTCCGCAATGCCGGGGCCGTCATCGTCGATGAGGATGGACAGGCTGCCATCGTGCTCCACGATCAATGACAATCTCGCCCGCTGGCCGTGGCGCACGGCGTTGTCCACCAGGTTCGACAGCGCCCGCTTGAGATGTACGGGCCGGCAGCGATAGCGCAGGGGAGCGTCCTGCTGCGCCAGGGTTTCATGCAGTACGTTGTTCTGCACTTTCTGCTGCGCATTTTTCTGCACGGTGATCTGTACATCGCGGCCTTGGCTGGCGTGCTCCTGAGCAAGTTCCTGCAGCAATTCCGCCAGGTCGATTTCCCGCGTGGCTTCGGCATGCGCATCGTCGCGCGCGAAGCGCACGGTCTCTTCCACCATCACCTGCATCTCGTCCAAAGTACGGATCATCGCCGTGCGCAGGGCCGCGTCATCGACCAGTTCCGCACGCAGGCGCAATGAGGTGATCGGGGTGCGCAGGTCATGGCTGATGGCCGCCAGCATGCGCGTGCGGTCCTCGACGAAGCGGCGCAGGCGTTGCTGCATCAGGTTGAAGGCAGCGCTGACCTCGCGCGCTTCCTGCGGGCCGGTCAGCGGCAGTGGCGCCACCTCCTCGCCGCGGCTCACTCGTTCTGCCGCCTGGGCCAGCGCCTTGACCGGACGCAGGATGCGGCGCAGGAACAAGGCCACGATCAGCAACACCGGCAGGGTGCTCACGGGGACTGAAAACCGCAGTGGCCGGACCCAGCCCTGCGTGATCAAGGGCTGCTGCTGCGTGTTGACCCACAGGCCCGCTGGCGTACGCAGCGCGATGCGCAGCAGGGCAGGGCCGTCGTCGGCTTCGCGCAGGCTGATGCGCAGCGCCTCGGGCGGCAGGCCCAGTTGCGCCTGCAGTCGCTGGCGCAGCAGATCCTGGTCGCCGCCCTCCTCATGGGCGGCATCGATCTGCGGATCCGGATCGAGCCGGTAGCGCGTGTCGCCATCGCTGGCACGTGCCAGTGCCTCTTGCGCTTGCGCCGCCGGCAGCTGCGCCAGGCGCCAGGCCACCGCAGCGTGTTCGGCCATCTGGTCGCGCGAGATGACGTGGATGCGCGTGCCATTCGGTTGCACCAGCAGCAGTCCGATCAGGTGTGCCGCCACCAGACCCAGCAGCAGGAGGGCCAGCAATTGTGCGGTCATGCTGCGCGGCCAGACTCTCATGGCGTGGCCGGGTCGGCACTCACGCGCGCGGCCAGCAGGTAGCCATTGCCCCAGACCGTCTTGAGCAGACCGGGCTTGCGCGGATCGGGTTCGAGTTTCTTGCGCAGACGGCTGACCTGGCTGTCGATGCTGCGGTCAAAGGCCAGTGCGTCGCTGCCCGCGGTCAGGTCCAGCAGGCGGTCGCGCGACAGGACCGTGTTGGGATGCTCCACCAGCGCCCGCAGCAGGCGATATTCCACGCTGGAGAGGGTCACGAGGGTGCCGTCGCGGTCGCGCAGTTCGCGCCGTTGCACATCGAGTGTCCAGGTGTCGAAGACATAGCGCTGCACCGTGCCGGTACTGGCCGCTTTGGCAGGGACCGGCAACTGTCGTCCCACCCGGCGCAATACGCTGCGGATGCGGGCCAGCAACTCATGGGGATCGAAGGGCTTCACCACGTAATCGTCGGCACCGGTCTCCAGGCCACGGATGCGGTCGCTGCTGGCTGCCAGCGCAGTGAGCAGGATCACCGGCGTGCCATGCTGCTGGCTGATGCTCTGGCACAGCGAAAGACCGTCCTCGCCCGGCATCATCACATCCAGCACCACCAGGTCGAATGCCTGCGCCTGCAGCAACGCCCGTGCCTCCGCCGCATTGGCGGCCAGGCTGACCTGCATGTCCTGCCGGCGCAGGTAGGCCGCCAGCGGCTCGCTGATGTCCGCATGATCGTCCACCACCAGGACGTGACGTTGCGCGTGCATGTTCTTGTTCCTTCCCCTCGATGACGGCGGTGCGCGCAATGCGCCCGGATGGGTCGCCCGCACCGTGCGGCTTGCCACAATTTGACAAACTTTTGCCAATTTTAAATGAATATAATTCTCATTCGCAAATCAATCGCCATTGTCCGGGCCGTGCCGGTCCCGTTCGCCTTCCCATGCATCCGCGTCGATGCGGGCTGCCGTCGCCGCCTGCAGGGGCGGACTTGCGCCCGGACTCTGGCTCGTCATCACCACAGGGGAATTCATCATGCATCATCCGCACCATCACCTTCCTGCGCCTGGCGCGCTGTCCGTTACGCGCATGGCGCAGGCGGTAGCGGCGGCGCTGGCCTTGTACGTCTCCGGTTGCGGCCTGGCCGTGGCGCAGGATGCCGGGGCTGGCCTGAAGGAAGTGGTGGTCACCGCCACCGGCTTCGAACAGGAGGTGGTGGACGCACCGGCCAGCATCACCGTCATCGGCCAGGAGGAACTGAAGAAGCGTCCTTTCCGCGATCTCACCGATGCCTTGCGTGATGTCGAGGGCGTCACCATCACCGGTACGGCCAGCGAGAAGGACATCTTCATTCGTGGCCTGCCCGGTGCCTATACGCTTATCCTGGTGGACGGCAAGCGCCAGAGCACGCGCGATGCGCGGACCAATGGCAATTCCGGCTTCGAGCAGTCCTACATTCCGCCGCTGGAGGCCATCGAGCGCATTGAGGTAGTACGCGGACCGATGTCTTCACTCTATGGCTCCGATGCCATGGGCGGCGTCATCAACATCATCACCAAGAAAGTGGCCCGGCAATGGGGCGGCTCGCTGAGCGCAGACACCACGCTGCAGCAGCATGGCGACTCGGGCGACGCCTACCAGGGCCAGTTCTACGTCAATGGCCCGATCGCCAGCGAGGTCCTGGGCCTGCAACTGTGGGGCAAGGTCTACAAGCGCCAGGAAGACCGCATTCTCAACGGCAATACCAAGGCGCTCGATACCGATTTCACCGCGCGCCTGGCACTCACGCCCAACAAGAATCACGACATCCTGGCCGAGATCGGCACATCCCAGGTGCGCCGCGACGCCTCCAGCGATCACACGCTGGCCGCAACCCGTACCACCGCCGACAGCTATACCGAAAACCCGCGCGACCACATGGCACTGTCGCATACGGGCCGCTACGGCTGGGCCACGTCGGATGTCTCGATCGCCTACGAGAAGGCGCAACGCAAAACTTATACCGAGAGTCCGGTGGGCAGCGATCGCTACACCATGGCCGCGCGCGCGCCAAAGATCGAGAACCTGGTACTGGACGGCAAGCTGTCCGTGCCGCTGGGCGCGCACTGGATGGTGCTGGGCGGGCAGTGGAACGAGGCCACGCTCACCGACGTCAATCCGGGCGTGAGCAGCACCCGCGTGCAGGAATTCCGCATTGCCCAGAAGGCGCTGTTCGTGGAGGATGAGTGGAAACTCACCGAGCGCCTGGCCCTGACCGGCGGCTTGCGCCTGGACCACCACGAGGTCTACGGCAACCACTGGAGCCCGCGCCTCTACGCGGTGTGGCATGGCAGCGAGCAGCTCACCATCAAGGGCGGGGTCTCGCGCGGCTTCAAGGCACCGGACATTCGTACCATCGCGCCGGGCTACGCCTACACGACCGGTGGTGCCGGCTGCACCGTCGGTCCCACCGGCACCTGCGGCGTCATCATCGGCGACCCCAACCTCAAACCGGAAACCAGCACCAGCTGGGAGCTGGGCGCCCTGTGGGACAACCATGCCGGCCTCTCCGGCGGTGCCACGCTGTTCTACACCGACTTCAAGGACAAGGTCAGCAATGCCCTGGTCTACAACGCCGATGGCTCCATCGCCCGCTGGTCGGCCAACAACAATTACCGTCTCTGGACTAGCTACAACGTGGATCGCGCCACCATCAAGGGCCTGGAGCTGAGTGGTCGCTGGCAGGCCACGCGCAGCCTGGCTTTCAAGACGAATTACACCTTCACCGATTCGCGCCAGAAGGGCGGCAGCTACGATGGCTATGCGCTGGCCCGCACGCCGCGCCACATGTTCAACCTGCGCGCGGACTGGACCCCGGCCGATGCCTGGACGGTGTGGACCGCGCTGAACTACCACGGCAAGGAAGTCAACGCCGCCGCGCGCGTGGGCACGGCCGGGACCACCATCTCGTCCTCGGGCGTGAAGGAGTACCAGGCCTATACGCTGGCCGATCTGGGCGTGACGCATGCGATCAACCAGCGCACCTCGGTGAGCGCGGCCATCTACAACCTGACCGACAAGCGCCTGGACGAGCAGAGCTTCAACACCGTCGGCGACGGCCGCCGCCTGTGGGTCAGCCTGACCCAGCGCTTCTGATGGCGCCGCTGCTACCGGGCCGCCGGCGTATCCTGGGGGCGGCGATGCTCGCCTGCCTGCCCATCCGGGCGACGGCCCAGCCGGATCTGTCGCGTCCGCTGGGCCCCACCATCGCTGACACGGGCTCGTCCTGGTATCGCTTCAGTCGCTTCACGCTGGGTTCCGTGGATGGTCAGCGCAGCTACCGCATCACCTTGAGCGTGCCGCTGCGTCCGCCACCGCCGCAGGGCTATCCGGTCATCGTGCTGCTCGATGGCAATGCGGCGCTGGCGGCCATCGACGAGCCGCAGTTGCAGGCCTTGCAGGAGGGCTCGCCACCGGTCATCGTGGCCGTGGGCTACGACACGCCGCTGCGCTTCGACGTGGCTGCCCGCGCGTATGACTACACGCCGCCCATCCCTGCCGGTCAGGTCGATGAGGAAACCTCGCGCGGACGACGGGGCGGTGGCGCGACGGTATTCCTGGATCTGCTGCAGGATCGCATCCTGCCCCAGGTGCGCCAGCAGGTGGCACTGGACGCCACGCAACTGAGCCTGTGGGGCCACTCCTATGGCGGCCTGTTCGTGCTGCACACCTTGTTCACCCGGCCCGGCCTGTTCAGCCGCTATATCGCGGCCAGTCCCTCGCTGTGGTGGCAGGGCGGGGTGATCCTGCAGGAAGAGCAGGGTTTTCCGGGAGCGCCCGGCGCCCGGCTGTGGCTGATGGCGGGGGAGGCAGAACGGCGCGAGCGCATGCCCGCAGAGGCGGACGATGCACGTACCCGCGCCATGCTGGCCGCGCGCGCAGCCGTCCCGCCGCAAGCCTTGCCGGAACTGGCCGAGCGGCTACGCGACCGGCACGGCCTGGCGGTGCAGTGGCAAAGTTTTCCGGGACTGGCCCACGGCCCCATGCTGCCGGCCTCGCTGGGACCGGCGCTGCGTATCGCTGCAGGGCTGGCTCCCTGGCCGGGTTTGTATCCTCATGTATCGCAAAGTAAAAGTGCGCCGGGCGGCTAGCGAGGCATGGATGAGTCCAGATATAATTGAGAATTATTATTATTTGGTGCGAGATCCGAGGATCCTCGTCCTGCCCCTCCTTCCCGATTCCGCTGCCGTCTCATGAAGCCCGCTGCCGCCCATTCCCTGCCTGTCGTTGCCGACCAGAAACGCCGCGCCTTCTGGCTCAAGCATCTGCATCAATGGCACTGGATCAGTTCCGGCATCTGCCTGGTGGCCATGCTGGTGTTCGCCGCCACCGGTCTCACGCTCAATCATGCGGCGCAGATCGAGGCCAAGCCGCAGGTCACCCATCGCAAGGCCACGCTGCCCGAATCGCTGCTGGCCCCGCTGCGCCAACAGGCCGAAGCGGCCGATGCCAAGGGCGGCAGCAAGGCCGCGCTGCCGTCCGCCGTGCGCGACTGGGTCGGCCGTGAACTGGCGGTGACGGTGGATCAGCAGAGCGCCGAATGGTCGGCCGATGAAGTCTACGTGGCGCTGCCGCGGCCGGGCGGGGATGCCTGGCTGCGCGTGGCGCTGGAGGATGGCCAGGTCGAGTATGAGAAGACCGACCGTGGCTGGATTTCCTATTTCAATGACCTGCACAAGGGCCGCAATACGGGCGCGGCCTGGAGCTGGTTCATCGATGTGTTTGCGGTGGCTTGCCTGGTGTTCTGCATCACCGGCCTGTTCCTGCTGCAGATGCATGCCGGCAAGCGCCCGGCCACCTGGCCGCTGGTGGCGCTGGGGCTGGTAGCACCCTTGCTGCTGGCGCTGGTCTTCATTCACTGAATTCGTCGTTTCCCTTAGCCAGACAGGCCCTTGCGGCTTGCAGCCAGTCATCCTGTTTTCTTAGCGAGGTCCCATGAAGCGTAGCAAGTCCGCCCTGTTGAAACCGACTGCCCTGGCCCTGGCCATGGCGGCGCTGTTTGCCGCTGCCGCCCCGGCCGGCGCAGCGGAGATGAACGTCAAGATTGAAATCCCGACCCTGAACGTGGCCGAATATCACCGGCCCTATCTTGCCGCCTGGATCGAACGCGCCGACCAGAGCGTGGCCGCCAACCTGGCGGTGTGGTACGACGTGAAGAAAAAGGACAAGGAAGGCGAGAAGTGGCTCAAGGACATGCGCCAATGGTGGCGTCGCAGCGGGCGTGAGCAGCAGATGCCCATCGATGGCGTCAGCGGTGCGACCCGTGCGCCGGGTGAACAGAAACTCAATTTCGGCTCCGGCAAGGGACCGCTCGCCAATCTCGCTCCCGGCGACTATGTGCTGATGGTGGAAGCCGCGCGTGAAGTCGGCGGCCGCGAGCTGGTCAAGGTGCCGTTCCAGTGGCCGCCCAAGGCCGCCCAGAGCGCCAAGGCCCAAGGTACCAGCGAGCTCGGTGCCGTGGCCCTGGAACTGAAGCCCTGATGGCTTGCCATCTCTGACTCCCCAACAAGATCAACCAGAACAAGGAACCTGCCATGTCGTTTTCCCTCAAGCACTTCGCCGGCCGCTCCATGAAGATCGCCGCCCTGGCCCTGGCCATCAGCCTGCCGCTGTCGGCCCACGCACACCGCCAGTGGCTGCTGCCCTCGGCCACCGTCCTGTCGGGCAATGAAGCCTGGGTCACGGTGGACGCCGCCGTTTCCAATGACCTGTTCTACTTCGAACACTTCCCGCTGCGCCTGGACGGCCTGGTCGTGACCGGCCCCGAAGGCAAGCCCGTGCAAGCAGTCAACGCCTCCACCGGCAAGTACCGCAGCACCTTCGACGTGCAGCTGAGCCAGCCCGGTACCTACAAGATCGCCGTGGTCAACAACGGCGTCTTCGCCAGCTACAAGGTGGATGGCCAGCAGAAGCGCTGGCGCGGCACCGCCGAGACCCTGGCCAAGGAAATCCCGGCCAATGCCACCGAACTGAAGGTGACCCAGATGAACAGCCGCGTGGAAACCTTCGTCACCGCCGGCAAGCCGAGCAAGGGTGCGCTGGCCCCGACCGGCGTGGGCCTGGAGCTGCAACCGGTGACCCATCCCACCGACCTGGTGGCGGGCGACACCGCGACTTTCCAGCTGCTGCTCGATGGCAAGCCGGCTTCGGATGTGGAAGTGGAACTGGTACCCGGCGGCATCCGCTATCGCGACAAGCTGCTGGACAGCAAGATCAAGACCGATTCCGACGGCAAGTTCAGCGTGAAGTGGACCGGCCCTGGCATGTACTGGATGGAAGCCAGCGTCTCCGACCAGAAGACCTCGCTGCCGCAGGCCACGCAACGCCGTGCCACCTACATCGCCACCATCGAAGTGCTGCCCTGATCACTTGATTGCTTGATCGCCTTTGATGGCATTTGATTGACCCTGATGGCACCTGCACTGCAGGTGCCGTTTTCATTGCTGAAGATGACGATGTCCCACCGCGTCCTGATCCCCGTCGACCTGCAAGCCCCGTCCCTCCTGCCGCCTGATGTGGCGCTCCAGCGCCTGTCCGGGCAGACCATGGGCACTACCTGGAGCGTGCAGGCGCTGGCCTCGCGCAGCATCACGCAGGAGACGATCGCAACGGCCATCGCGGCCCGGCTGCAGCGGGTCATCGACGAGATGAGTACCTGGGAAGCCGATTCTCTCATCAGCCGTTTCAACCGCGCGCCTGCGGGCAGCTGGCATGCCTTGCCGGCGGACTTTTTCACCGTGCTGGATGCCGCGCTCACCATGGCCGTGGACAGCGCCGGTGCCTTCGATCCCACGGTCGGTCCGCTGGTGGACTTGTGGGGATTCGGTGCGGGCAGCGTGCAGCGCGACGCATTGCGCCTGCCGGACCCGACTTTGCTTGAATCGACCCGCCAGCGTTGCGGCTGGCAGCGTCTCGTGTTCGACCGTGCGCAGCGCAAGGTACAGCAGGCGGGCGGCGTGCATCTGGATTTTTCCGGGATCGCCAAGGGATATGCGGTGGACCTGGTCGCGCAGGCACTGCGCGAATGCGGCTGCGTGAGCTGGCTGGCGGAGGTCGGCGGCGAACTGGTCGGGGAGGGCGTCAAGGCCGATGGCCAGCCTTGGTGGGTGGCGCTGGAACGTCCTCCTGCGGATGACAGTCCCGGCATGGTGGTGGCCTTGCACGGCCTGGCCATCGCCACCTCGGGCGACTATCGCCGCTATGTCGATCACGACGGCCTGCGCTATGCCCACACCATCGATCCCCGTACCGGTACACCTGTGCGCAGTGCACTGGCGTCTGTCACGGTACTGCACCGGCAATGCATGGTGGCCGATGCCCTGGCGACCGTGTTGACTGTACTGGGCGAGGAAGCCGGACTGTCCTTTGCCCGCAAACGCGGGATTGCCGCGCTCTTCATCAGCCGCGAAGCCGATGGCTTCCGTGAGAGCGTCACCCCGGCCCTGGCCGCCATGTTGCAGTGAGCGACGCCATGCAGACCCGATACCTGATGGCCGCGCTGGTGGCGCTGACTTACCTGGTGTTCTGCGTGATGACCTTGCTCCGGCATCGTCGCGCGCAGCAGTTGCAGCTGGCCCAGTGGGGAACTGTACAGGCCACTGGCCCGCAAACCGTACTGGTCGTCTTTGCCAGCCAGACCGGTACAGCCGAGCAACTGGCCTGGCAGACCGCGCAAAGTTTGCGCTCAGGTGGCCTGGTGGTGCGCGTGCTGCCTGCCGGACAGTTGACCGATGCCGATCTGCAAGCCACGCGCCTGGCCCTGTTCGTGGCCAGCACCACCGGTGAAGGCGATGCCCCCGATGATGCATCCGCACTGGCCCGCCAACTGGGCAGCAGCGACAGTGCGGCATTGCCGGACCTGCGTTTCGGCGTGCTGGCCCTGGGCGACCGCAGCTATCAGCAATACTGCGCCTTCGGGCATGCGCTGCATGCCTGGCTGTGCCGCCGCCATGCGCAGCCGCTGTTCGATGCCATCGAGGTGGATAACGGGGATGAGGGCGCGCTGCGGCATTGGCAGCATCAACTGGGTGTCCTGAGTGGCCATAGCGATGAAGCCGACTGGAGCGCACCGGCCTATGGCCGCTGGCGTCTGGCCGGGCGGCGCGTGCTCAATCCGGGCAGCGCGGGGGAGCCGGTGTTTCACTTGAGCCTCACGCCGCTGGATCTGCCACCCCCGCCATGGCAGGCCGGGGATATCGCCGAGATCGGCCCGCACAACAGCGGGGCGGCTGTTGATGCCTTCCTGCAAGCGATTGGCCGCCAGGACGATTCCCTGCGCGCAGCGCTGGCCACGCGCCTGCTGCCGCATGAGGCCGACCAGCTCGCCGCATTGCGCAGCTTGCCCGATGAGGAATTGCTGGCCGCTTTGCCAGCGCTGCCGCATCGCGCTTATTCGATTGCTTCACTGCCCGCCGATGGCGCTCTCGAACTGATGGTGCGCCTGATGCGCCTGCCCGATGGCCGCGCCGGTCTGGGTTCCGGCTGGCTGGGGCTGCATGCGCTGCCGGGGCAGGAGATCGCCCTGCGTGTGCGCAGCAACCGCAGTTTCCATGGCCCCGGCGATGATCGCCCGCTGATCCTGATCTGCAACGGCACCGGGCTGGCCGGCCTGCGGGCGCATCTGCGCGAGCGCGTGGCGGCGGGTCAGCGGCGCAACTGGCTGTTGTTCGGCGAGCGCTCGCGTCAGCACGATTTCTTCCATCAGCAGGAGCTGCAGGAGTGGCAGGCCCAGGGCTGGCTGCAACGGCTGGACCTGGCCTTCTCGCGCGATCAGGCCGAGCGCGTCTATGTGCAGGACAAGCTGCGCGCAGCCGCCGATGTCCTGCGGCAATGGGTGGAGGAGGGGGCCAGCCTCTACGTCTGCGGCAGCCTGCAGGGTATGGCAGGGGGCGTGGCACTGGCCCTGCAGGAGATTCTGGGTGAGGACGCCCTGCAGGCGCTGGCGGAACAGGGGCGTTACCGGCGCGACGTGTATTGAAGCAGTGAGCAAAGTTTGTGTTGGAGGACCCTGCTGCGCGGCCGGCAGGAGGCTTCACTTGGCCGTTGATTGGCGTGAATTTGCTTTTTCTCCCCGTTGCGCGAGAGAATGTCACGTCAAATCAATGAGATAAGAACAACATGAACAACATGAGCATATTCACCAGTCTGCTGCTGATCCTGCTCCTGGTCGTGGTCAGCGCCTTTCTTTCCTGCGCCGAGATCTCCATTGCCGCCTCGCGCAAGATCCGTCTTGAGATGATGTCCAAGGAGGGCGTGCACAACGCCGACCGGGTCCTTTCGCTGCAAGCCCAGCCGGGCAATTTCTTCACGGTGGTGCAGATCGGCCTGAACGCCGTGGCCATCCTCGGCGGTGTGGTCGGCGAGCCGGCGCTCACGCCGCACATGCGCGAGATCGTCAGCACCTTCTACGTCGGCCCGCTGCTGGAGAACATCAGCTTTGCGATGTCCTTCCTGGTGGTGACGGCCTTCTTCATCCTCTTTGCCGACCTCATGCCCAAGCGCCTGGCCATGGCCGCGCCCGAGCGCGCCGCGGTGGCGCTGGTGCAGCCCATGCTGCTGCTGGAAACGCTCTTCAGGCCCCTGGTGTGGTTCTTCAACAGTCTGTCGAAGTGGATCTTCACGCTGTTCGGTTTGCCGCAGGTGCGCCAGGACGTGATCACGCCCAGCGAGATCCACGCCATGGTCGATGCGGGCGCGCAGGCCGGTGTGCTGCTCACGCAGGAGCATCACCTGATCGAGAACGTGTTCGAGCTGGAAAGCCGCTACGTGCCCTCGGCCATGACGCCGCGCGACAGCATCGTCTATTTCCTGCTGACCGACAGCGAAGACATGATCCGCCAGAAGATCATCGATCACCCG
>NZ_DBIC01000342.1:0-8857 GCF_002296545.1 Herbaspirillum sp. UBA812
GACCTTCGATCCGGACGGTATCGAAGCAGAAGACTCCTGGCTCGCTCCGAAGTCCTGAGTGCTTGGGGCAAACCAGTAGCGCCGGCTCTGCCAGCAGGCAGGGCTGGCGCTGTTGTTATCTGACCCATGTGGGAAGGCTTCGATGAACGAGAAAAGAATGCTCAATGGAGTTGGTCGGCACAGCTGAGATGATTTATCGGCATGTAGCCCCTGACTTTTGGCCATCTGCCGGACATTGATCACGACATTTTCTTCGTCTGACGAAATATGCCGCCGGTATGACAATGCTGAGCCGCCGAGCAGGAAAAACAAAGGCCTCTGGTGCGTGAGCGGTAGAGGCCTTTTTGTTTGCACCTAAACAGAGTCAGCTTCTCATTCTGCTGGCATTACTGTGCTAAAACTGTCACACAATACCCGCAACAATGACAGTCGAGCATTTATAAGTCTTTGATTTCAAAGAGATTTTCTGGTGCGAGGAGGGGGACTCGAACCCCCACACCATTGCTGGCGTCAGGACCTAAACCTGGTGCGTCTACCAATTTCGCCATCCTCGCTGAAGGGGGTCGGGCACCGGTGCGATAGCAGTCTGGCAGCGGGTGCGCCGCAGACCTGCCGCTACCGATGCAGGTAGCAATTTGTCAAAGCGCGCCATTGTACTGCAAGGTGTTGTTACTGTGGGCGTTTTTCTGTGCGGACATTTTTGTGCCGCCGCTGATCGGTAGTACCATGCCGCTTCTTCTTCCAGCCAGCAGGATTGCCATGACACGCTATCGTCACTACAAGGGCGGCATCTACGAATATATCGACGAGGCCATCCTCGAAGCCGACCTCACGCCCATGATCATCTACCGCGCCGCCGATGGCCGCCTTTGGCTGCGTCCGCGCGATGTCTTCTTCGAAACGGTCGAAATCGATGGCAAGCAGGTGCCGCGTTTCGAAAAGATCGAGGACTGATCCTGCCCGTAGCTCCGGGTGGCTGCTGCGATTCGATGCAAAACCGCGTCGCTGGCCGATGCAAGCTGAACAATGCGCGCGCATGACGGTCTACTTCACTCCTTCATAAATTCAATTCACCTGATTCGGGCATCCTCATGAAACATCAAGCACGCGCCCTGGCCGGGGCGATCTTCTCCGTCTTCGCCCTTGCCGCCGCCATTCCCCATGTGGCCTCGGCCGAAGAACTGGCTGACGTCAGTACCGCCTTCCGCTGGCTGGGCAAGAACGACCGCGTGGTCATCGAAGCCTATGATGACCCCAAGGTGCAGGGCGTGAGCTGTTACGTCTCGCGTGCCCGCACCGGTGGCGTGAAGGGCACGGTTGGCCTGGCCGAGGACAAGTCGGAAGCCTCCATCGCCTGTCGCCAGGTGGCGCCGACCCTGCAATTCCAGGACAAGCTGCCGGTCCAGGAAGACGTCTTCAGCGAGCGCATGTCCATTCTCTTCAAACGCCTGCACGTGGTACGGGTGGTCGATACAAAGCGCAATACGCTGGTCTACCTGACCTATTCGGACAAGCTCATCGATGGCAGCCCGATGAATGCCGTCACCGCCGTGCCGGTGGCACCTTCCACGCCGATTCCGGTGAAATGAGGGAAATTCTCTAAATTCTTTACGCCGGACTTTGCTGGCAGGCAATCCGTCGGCGGCGGTGATGGGTTGGCGGGCCGCGCCGGGGCTGGCTCGGCGGGTTTCGGAGGGGATTTGCGGCTGTTTGCAGCGTGGCAAGCCCATTTTTGGACTATCGGCGCTTTTTGCGTATAAAATAGCGAGCTTTAGCGCGGCCGGGCAGGGCGCTTTTCGTCTGCAGTCTGATGATTGGGATGGAGGACAGCATGCTCCGGCTTACGGAATTCTTAACATTTGGACGATTTAAATGGCAACTGCAGTCGAAACCCTGAGCAAACTCGAACGTCGTATGACCCTGTCTTTCCCGCTGGCCGATGTTCAGGCTGAAGTGGAAAAGCGCCTGAAGGTGCGCGCCCGTACCGCCAAGGCACCGGGTTTCCGTCCGGGTAAAGTGCCGATGAAGATGGTTGCCGCCCAGTTCGGCTACCAGGTCGAAACCGAAGTCCTGAACGACAAGGTCGGCCGCGCATTCAACGACGCCGCCGTCGAAAACAACCTGCGCGTGGCAGGTTTCCCGCGCATCGAACCCAAGACCAGCGAAGAAGCCGGCGAAGGCAAGCTGGCCTTCGACGCCACCTTCGAAGTCTATCCCGAAGTCACCCTGGGCGACCTGTCCGGCGCTGAAGTCGAGAAGACCACCGCGGCCGTCTCCGACGCCGAAATCGACAAGACCATCGACATCCTGCGCAAGCAGCGCGTGCACTACCACGTCAAGGGCGAGCAAGGCGCGCACGGCGACGGCGGTGCCGACCAGTCGGCCCAGAACGGCGACCGCGTGACCGTGGACTTCGTCGGCAAGATCGACGGCGTCGAATTCCAGGGCGGCAAGGCCGATGCCTTCCCGTTCGTGCTGGGCGAAGGCCGCATGCTGCCGGAATTCGAAGCAGCCACCATCGGCCTGAAGGTCGGCGAGTCGAAGTCCTTCCCGCTGGCTTTCCCCGAGGACTATCACGGCAAGGACGTGGCCGGCAAGACCGCTGAATTCACCATCACCGTCAAGAAGATCGAATGGGCCCACATGCCTGAAGTCGATGCAGTCTTCGCTCAATCCCTGGGCATCGAAGACGGCGATCTGACCAAGATGCGCGAAGACATCAAGAAGAACCTGGAGCGCGAAGTCACCGCCCGCACCAAGGCCAAGACCAAGGACAGCGTCATGAACGCCCTGATCAAGGCGTCGGAGCTGGATGTGCCCCAGGCCCTGATCGACCAGGACGTCGAGCGCCTGTCCGAAATGGCCCGTCAGGACATGGCCCAGCGCGGCATGGACCCCAAGGTCATGCAACTGCCCAAGGAACTGTTCACCGCCCAGGCCGAGCGCCGCGTGCGCCTGGGCCTGATCCTGGCTGAAGTGGTCAAGCAGAACAAGCTGGAAGCCACCGAAGAGCAGGTCAAGGCCCAGATCGAAGACTTCGCCCAGAGCTACGAAGATCCGCAACAAGTGCTGAAGTACTACTTCTCCGACCGCCGCCGTCTGGCTGAAGTCGAAGCTCTTGTTTTGGAAGAAAACGTCGTCAACTACGTTCTCGGCAAGGCCAAGGTCTCGGAAAAGCCGGTTTCGTTCGACGAACTGATGGGTAATCAGGCGCAAGCGTAATCCGGTTTTCTCTAGTAGTATCAGAAAACTCTTACGCTTAAGGATGCATACATGACAGGTCTGATGAAGCAATCTGCACTGGATACCCAAATGCTCGGCATGGTGCCGATGGTGATCGAACAGAGTGGCCGTGGCGAACGCGCTTACGACATCTATTCGCGCCTGCTGAAGGAACGCATCATTTTCCTGGTCGGACCGGTCAATGATGCGATGGCCAACCTGATCGTGGCCCAGCTGCTGTTCCTGGAAAGCGAAAACCCGGACAAGGACATTTCCCTGTACATCAATTCGCCTGGCGGTTCGGTATCGGCCGGCATGGCGATCTTCGACACGATGCAGTTCATCAAGCCGCAAGTGTCGACGCTGTGCACGGGTCTGGCTGCCTCCATGGGCGCTTTCCTGCTGGCTGCTGGTGCCAAGGGTAAGCGTTTCTCGCTGCCGAACTCGCGCATCATGATTCACCAGCCTCTGGGCGGCGCCCAGGGCCAGGCATCAGATATCGAGATCCAGGCACGTGAAATCCTGTACCTGCGTGAACGTCTGAACACTATCCTCGCTGAGAAGACCGGCCGTAGCGTCGAGCAGATCAGCAAGGACACCGATCGCGACAATTTCATGTCGGCCGAGGCCGCCGCGGAATACGGTCTGATCGACCAGGTGCTGACCCAGCGCGCTTGAGTTTGCGTCATCGCATTGGCGACGATCCAACGCGAAAAATGCCCGAACGTAATGCTGTTCGGGCATTTTTTTTGGCCAAATTTTGACGAAATTGGCACAGAGCGGCTTTTCGGGTTCTATTTGCTTGATAAATGGCACCTGGGCTGACATATAACGGTCATACGGCAGTCCTGTGAAGCAATTTGGGACAGCAAAAATGACCAAGCCGTGACGAATCCGGATTTCGCGGGTATGATCGGGTCGTAACTTTTACTCTAGTAGCTCTATGTCCGAGAAAAAATCTTCCAGCGGCGAAAAACTGCTTTATTGCTCCTTCTGCGGCAAAAGCCAGCATGAAGTGAAGAAGCTCATCGCCGGTCCTTCGGTCTTCATCTGCGACGAATGCATCGACCTGTGCAACGACATCATCCGTGATGAAGCCGCCAGCGTGGAAAGCGTCACCGGCACCAAGTCGGATCTACCGACCCCGCAGGAAATCACCGACCTGCTGGACCAGTACGTGATCGGACAGGCTACTGCCAAGCGCATCCTGTCGGTGGCGGTCTACAACCACTACAAGCGCCTGAAGCACCTCGGCAAAAAGGATGACGTCGAGCTGGCCAAGAGCAACATCCTGCTGGTGGGCCCGACCGGTTCCGGCAAGACCTTGCTGGCACAGACCCTGGCACGCATGCTCAACGTCCCGTTCGTGATCGCCGATGCGACCACGCTGACCGAAGCCGGCTATGTTGGCGAGGACGTCGAGAACATCATCCAGAAGCTGCTGCAGAACTGCAATTACGAAGTCGAGAAAGCCCAGAAGGGCATCGTCTACATCGACGAGATCGACAAGATTTCCCGCAAGTCGGATAACCCGTCCATCACCCGCGACGTGTCCGGCGAAGGTGTGCAGCAGGCCCTGCTGAAGCTGATCGAAGGCACCATGGCATCGGTGCCGCCGCAAGGTGGCCGCAAGCATCCGAACCAGGACTTCGTGCAGATCGACACGACCAACATCATGTTCATCTGCGGCGGCGCCTTCGATGGCCTGGCCAAGATCATTTCCGACCGTTCCGAAAAGAGCGGCATCGGTTTCTCGGCCAGCGTGAAGAGCCAGACCCAGAAGAGCAATTCGGAAGTGCTGTTGAATGCCGAGCCGGAAGACCTGGTCAAGTTCGGCCTGATCCCGGAACTGGTGGGCCGTCTGCCGGTGATCGCAACCTTGAACGAGCTGGATGAAGAAGCCCTGATCCAGATCCTGATCGAGCCCAAGAACGCGCTGATCAAGCAGTACGCCAAGCTGTTGCAGATGGAAGGCGCCGAGCTGGAAATCCGTCCGGCCGCCATGCATGCCATCGCCAAGAAGGCCCTGGCGCGCAAGACCGGCGCACGCGGCCTGCGGTCCATTCTGGAGCACGCCCTGCTGGATGTGATGTATGAACTTCCTAGCGAGCAGAACGTCGCCAAGGTGGTGGTCGACGAGAACACCATCACCAATGGTGCCAAACCGCTGTTGATCTATCACGACCAACCCAAGGTCTCGGGCGGCTGATTGCCCGGCAAGTGAACTAAAGAGCAGTAAAAGGAAGGCCCTCGAGTGGGGCCTTCCGGAAGCAAGAAGCCACCACGAAGTCCGGTCACCGCAAACACGGTAAAATAAACCGGCGCACATAACTGGCTTCCATCGAAAAGCCACCCGGAGCTAGCTTCGCGTGTGGCTTTTTTATTTTGTTGCGATCATGACAACGCGCAGCTGGTGAATATTTCTTCCACCGGACTTGTGTTTTGGTCACTCGTGCCAACATCATTCACAGTACTTATTGATAAGGCCCGCCATGACGACTCCTATACTCACAGAACAATCGCAATTGCCGCTGTTGCCCTTACGGGATGTGGTTGTCTTCCCGCATATGGTGATTCCGCTCTTCGTCGGCCGCCCGAAGTCGATCAAGGCGCTGGAAGCGGCCATGGAGCAGGGCAAGAGCATCATGCTGGCAGCCCAGAAGGCCGCCGCCAAGGATGAGCCTTCGGCCGAAGACATTTATGAAATTGGCTGCGTGGCCAATATCCTGCAGATGCTGAAGCTGCCTGACGGTACCGTCAAGGTGCTGGTCGAAGGCGCGCAGCGTGCCCGCATCCATCACATCAGCGAACTGGAAACCCACTTCGTCGCCGACCTGACCCCGGTCGAATCCGAGCAGGGCGATGAGGCTGAAGTCGAAGCCATGCGCCGTACCATCGTGCAGCAGTTCGACCAGTACGTGAAGCTGAACAAGAAGATCCCTCCCGAGATCCTGACCTCGCTGGCCGGTATTGATGACGCCGGCCGCCTGGCCGACACCATCGCCGCGCATCTGCCGCTGAAGCTGGAGCAGAAGCAGGTGATCCTGGAGATCTTCAACGTCACCAAGCGCTACGAGCATCTGCTGGGGCAGCTGGAAGGCGAACTGGACATCCTGCAGGTGGAAAAGCGCATCCGTGGGCGCGTCAAGCGCCAGATGGAAAAGTCGCAGCGCGAGTACTACCTGAACGAACAGGTCAAGGCCATCCAGAAGGAACTGGGCGAAGGCGAAGACGGTGCCGATCTGGAAGAGCTGGAAAAGAAGATCGCCGCTGCCAAGATGCCCAAGGAAGCTCTGGAAAAGGCGCAATCCGAGCTGAAGAAGCTCAAGCTCATGTCGCCCATGTCGGCCGAAGCGACCGTGGTGCGCAACTATATCGACACCCTGGTGGCGCTGCCCTGGAAGAAGAAGTCCAAGGTCAACAACGACCTGACCAATGCCGAGAAGGTGCTGGAAGGCGATCACTATGGCCTGGAGAAGGTCAAGGAACGCATTCTGGAATACCTCGCCGTGCAACAGCGCGTGGACAAGCTGAAGGCACCGATCCTGTGCTTCGTCGGTCCCCCGGGCGTGGGCAAGACCTCGCTGGGCCAATCCATCGCCCGCGCGACGAACCGCAAGTTCGTGCGCATGGCCCTGGGTGGCGTGCGTGATGAAGCCGAGATCCGTGGCCACCGCCGTACCTACATCGGTTCCATGCCGGGCAAGATCCTGCAGAGCCTGTCCAAGGTGGGCGTGCGCAACCCGCTGTTCCTGCTGGATGAAATCGACAAGCTGGGGATGGATTTCCGTGGCGATCCCTCTTCGGCCCTGCTGGAAGTGCTGGATCCGGAGCAGAACCACACCTTCTCCGACCACTACATCGAAGTTGATTTCGACTTGTCGGACGTGATGTTCGTGGCGACTTCGAATTCCTTCAACATCCCGCCGGCGCTGCTGGACCGGATGGAAGTGATTCGCCTGTCGGGTTACACCGAGGATGAGAAGACCAGCATTGCGCAGCGTTACCTGCTGCCCAAGCAGATCAAGAACAACGGCCTGAAGGAAGGCGAGATCAGCGTGGCCGAGTCCGCCATCCGCGACATCATCCGCTACTACACCCGTGAAGCCGGTGTGCGTTCGCTGGAACGCGAAGTCTCGAAGATCTGCCGCAAGGTGGTCAAGCTGCTGCTGCTGAAGAAGCAGGAGAAGAAGGTCACCGTCACCTCGCGCAACCTGGACAAGTTCCTGGGCGTGCGTCGTTATGACTTCGGCATGGCCGAGAAGGAAAACCAGATCGGCCAGGTGGTCGGTCTGGCCTGGACCGAAGTCGGCGGCGACCTGCTGACCATCGAAGCGGTGAACATGCCCGGCAAGGGCCAGATCATCCGCACCGGTACCCTGGGCGACGTGATGAAGGAATCGATCGAGGCCGCACGTACCGTGGTTCGCAGCCGTGCCCGCAAGCTGGGCATCAAGAATGAGGTGTTCGAGAAGAGCGACATCCACATCCACGTGCCGGAAGGTGCGACGCCCAAGGATGGTCCGTCGGCCGGTATTGCGATGACCACGGCGCTGGTGTCCATCTTCAGCGGCATTCCGGTGCGTGCTGATGTGGCGATGACCGGTGAAATCACGCTGCGCGGCGAGGTGCTGCCCATCGGCGGTCTGAAGGAAAAGCTGCTGGCGGCGCATCGCGGCGGCATCAAGACCGTGCTGATTCCTGAGCAGAATGTGAAGGATCTGGCCGAGATCCCGGACAACGTCAAGAACAAGCTGGAGATCATTCCGGTGCGCTGGATCGACAAGGTCCTGGAAGTCGCACTGGAACGCCAGCCGGTGCCGCTGACGGAAGAGGAAGCTATCGTCGAAGCGGCCGTGAAGCCGAAGGAAGGCGCGACGGATCCGGTTGTGAAGCATTGAACCTGCGGGAGTTATCCGCTTTGAAAGGCACCTCAGTTGAGGTGCCTTTTTTATTCCCCCAAAGGCTTCACGTATCGATCTGTGGGAATGAAATAAAAAAGCTCAGTGAAAATCGCGTCAAGTCTGCACCTTGGCTTGACAGTGCTGTTGATGGACTTGTTTAATAGCCGCTGCGGAAAATTTCCGTCAGGCAAGCGATGGTGAGGAGGGCTCTGTCGCGCTGTGTTGGAGCCGAAGCACCGTCGTTTGAAATCAAACAAACCAGAAACTTGTTCGAGGGGCGTAAGTGAATAAAGGCGAACTGATTGAGCACATTGCCGGCGAGGCAGACATCTCCAAGGCAGCAGCAGGACGAGCAGTAGACGCATTCATTGGTGCAGTGAAGACCACGCTGAAGAAGAATGGCACGGTCACCCTGGTGGGTTTCGGCACTTTTGCGGTGGGCAAGCGTGCGGCGCGTACGGGCCGCAATCCTCAGACGGGCGCCGCGCTGAAAATCAAGGCATCGAAGGTTCCTAAATTTAAAGCTGGCAAAGCTTTAAAAGATGCTATAAAATAATGTTCTTTCGTTGCTGAGGTAACAAAGCAACGAGACTGACAAGTTTGCCGGGGCGCTTAGCTCAGTTGGTAGAGCGGAGCCCTTACAAGGCTTAGGTCGGGAGTTCGAGCCTCTCAGCGCCCACCAGCATCTTGCAGTCAGCACCAGTTTAGGAGCGGTAGTTCAGTTGGTTAGA
>NZ_DBIC01000175.1:0-3884 GCF_002296545.1 Herbaspirillum sp. UBA812
ATACATCACGGTCCAGCCTGATCCGGCCGGCAATGGCGAGATCGAGATCCAGGTGAAGGGGCCGTGGCTGCACACCATCATGTTCGAAGTGCCGGTGCTGGCCATCGTCAATGAAGTGTATTTCCGCGCGACCCAGCGCTCGCCCGATCTGGAAGAGGGCAGGGCGCGCTTGCGCAAGAAGATGTCGGTCATCACCGATGATGCCGAACTGGCCGGCTGCAAGATCGCCGATTACGGCACCCGCCGCCGCTTCTCGCGCAGCTGGCATGCCGAGGTCATCGACGAGATGAAGCAGCATATGGGGGATCACTTCGCCGGTACCTCCAACGTGATGTACGCCATGCAGCATGACCTGACCCCGCTGGGCACCATGGCGCATGAATACTTGCAGGCCTGTCAGGCGCTCGGTCCGCGCCTGCGTGATTCGCAGACGTTCGCCTTTGAGATGTGGGCGCGCGAGTATCGGGGCGACCTGGGCATCACGCTCTCGGACGTTTATGGCATGGATGCCTTCCTGCGCGACTACGACATGTATTTCTGCAAGCTCTTCGACGGCGCGCGCCATGATTCGGGCGATCCGTTTGAGTGGGGCGAGCGCCTGATCCAGCATTACCGTGACAACCGTGTCGATCCATCCAGCAAGGTGCTGGTGTTCTCCGACAGCCTGGACTTCGACAAGGTGCGTGCGCTCTACCTGCGCTTCAAGGATCGCGCCAAGGTGGCCTTCGGCGTCGGTACCAATCTCACCAATGACCTGGGCTACACGCCCCTGCAGGTGGTCATGAAGATGGTCCGCTGCAATGGCCAGCCGGTGGCCAAGCTGTCCGATACGCCTTCCAAGAACATGTGCGATGACCCGGCCTATGTGAATTATCTGCGCCAGGTGTTCCAGATCAAGGCCTGACCGGGGACGGAGTGATGCGGCATCGGGGAGGCGGGGCTTGAAGAAGCCGATGTTGTTCCGTCGGGTACGGACGCTGCGGTTGAGCCGCAAGATCAGCCATCGGGGCTTCCCGCGCCTGTTCATGCTGCTGCTCATCACGCTCGCCGCCAGTCTCGGATTGCTCGCCTCGGCATGGATGCTGAGGCATGGCTGGCACAACATGGGACTGCGCTATGGGCTGGCCTGCCTGGTGGCGTATCCGGGTTTCCTGTCGATGCTGTCGATATGGCTATGGCTGCTGCGCCGCGGCGACCGGCGCAGGGCGCTGGCCGGGGCCGGGATGGCGGCCAGCGCGGGCGCGCAGTTCGCGTCAGGCGTGCAGCCGGAGCAGGACGGGCGCAACCGCCGCAATGACGGCTCCGGAATCGACGCCGGTTTCCTCGGCGATATACCCCTCAATATTTCCCTGTCCAAGTCTGCGCATCAGTGGCAGGGCGGTGGTGGCAGCTTCGACGGCGGCGGGGCCAGCGCCAATGTGGATTTCAGTCTTGCTGACGGGGGCGATGCGGCGGGCCTGGCGGACGGCATCGACCTGGGCGAAGCACTGGGCTTGTTGATCTTCGCAGTGTCGGTGGTCTCGCTCATCGCTGCCACGCTGTATTCCGTCGTCACCATGCTGGGCATGGCCCCCGTGCTGTTTTCCGAACTGATCTTCGACGCATTGCTGGCGGCCGGGCTGTATCGGCGCTTCGGCTACCGTGCCGATCGCCACTGGCTGGAGACGGCCGTGCAGCGCACCTGGCGACCCTTCCTCGCGGTGCTGCTGCTGGTGAGCGCGAGCGGACTGCTGCTGTCCTTGGTATGGCCCGATGCAGTCACGCTTGGTGAGGTGTGGAGCCAGCTGCGCAGTTGACGCAGGGGCATGCATACTTGAAATTTTTTCGCATGCCCGGCTTTCGCTTCGGGCGCGCTCGCGTGGCTGGTATAGTGTGGCTCCCTCTGGCCGCAGATTCTCGCGTGACGGCCACCACCTCTATTTGCCATCAGGACCTTCATTTGCAGATCAGAGCTCTCACAATTCGTCTCTCCGCAATCCTGGCATCGATGCTGCCCGCCGTTTCCCAAGCCGCCGATCTGGACGGTGTCGGGCTGTCCCTGGCCTGGGCCTTGCCGTTCGCGGGCGTTCTGCTGTCCATTGCCGTACTGCCGCTGCTGGCCCCGGCCATGTGGCATCACCATTTCGGCAAGATCGCCGGTGCCTGGGCGCTGGCCTTCCTGCTGCCGTTTGCGGCCCTGCATGGTGCGCATGCGGCCCTGGCCATCAGCGTGCATGCGCTGGTGGCGGAATACCTTCCCTTCATCATCCTGCTGACCGCGCTCTTCACCGTGGCCGGTGGCATCTGCGTACGCGGCAACCTGCATGGCACGCCCGCACTCAATACCGGACTGCTGGCACTGGGCACCTTGCTGGCCAGCGTCATGGGCACGACCGGCGCCGCCATGCTGTTGATCCGACCGCTCATCCGCGCCAACGATGACCGCAAGCACACGGTCCATGTCGTGGTGTTCTTCATCTTCCTCGTTGCCAATGCAGGCGGCTCACTGACGCCCCTGGGCGATCCGCCGTTGTTCCTGGGCTTCCTCAAGGGCGTGGATTTCTTCTGGACCGCGCGCCACCTGCTGGGGCCGATGGCCTTCCTGTGCGGTGCGCTGCTGCTGATCTTCTATCTGCTGGATCGCCATTTCTATCTCAACCGCGAAGAGCGCCGCCCGCTCGACCCCACGCCCGACTCGGCGCTGCGACTGGAAGGCAAGTTCAATTTCCTGCTGCTGGGCGCAGTGGTCGGTCTGGTACTGATGAGCGGCTTGTGGAAACCGGGCGTGGCCACCGAGGTGCTGGGCACACCGCTGGAATGGCAGAACCTGCTGCGCGATGGCGCGCTGCTGGGCGTGATCCTGCTGTCGCTGTGGCTCACGCCTGCATCTGCACGCGCTCGCAATGACTTCGGCTGGGGCCCGATGCTGGAAGTGGGCAAGCTCTTTGCCGCCATCTTCCTGACCATCGCCCCGGTGATCGCCATGCTGCGGGCGGGCGAGCAGGGCGCGTTTGCCGCCGTGGTGCACGCCGTGACCGGTCCGGACGGCAAACCGGACGATGTGATGTATTTCTGGATGACGGGCGTGCTGTCTTCTTTCCTCGACAATGCGCCGACCTATCTGGTGTTCTTCAACACCGCCTCCGGCGATGCGCGGGAACTGATGGGGCCGCTGGCCTCGACGCTGGCGGCCATCTCCGCCGGCGCCGTCTTCATGGGGGCCAACAGCTATATCGGCAATGCGCCCAACATGATGGTCAAGGCCATCGCCGAAGAGCGCGGCATCCGCATGCCCAGCTTCTTCGGCTACATGGCGTGGTCGGTGGGCATCCTGGTGCCGCTGTTCATCGTCATGAGCTTCCTGTTCTTCTGAGTGCTATATCCGCTTTCTTCCGATAACGAAACCGAGACCACGAGACCCGCATGAAACCCAAGATCTTCGTCGCCCGCGCCGTCTTCCCTGAAGTTCTGGCCCGCCTGGAGCAGCATTTCGAGGTCGAATCCAACCAGGACGACCGCATCTACAGCGCCGATGAGCTGCTGGCCAAGGCCAATGGCAAGGATGGCCTCTTCACCACCCCGAGCGAGCCGGTGACGGCTGCGCTCTTCGCCGCCAACCCGCAACTGAAGGCGGTCTGCAACATGGCCGTGGGCTACAACAACATCGATGTTGCTGCCGCTACAAAAGCCGGCGTCATGGCCACCAACACGCCCGATGTGCTCAATGAAACCACTGCTGACTTCGGCTGGGCCCTGATGATGGCGGCTGCGCGCCGCATCACCGAATCGGAGCACTTCCTGCGCGCCGGCAAGTGGAAGAAGTGGAGCTATGACAGCTTCGTGGGCCCCGACATCCATGGCGCCACCCTGGGCATCATCGGCATGGGCCGCATCGGCCAGGCCAT
>NZ_DBIC01000175.1:4168-4742 GCF_002296545.1 Herbaspirillum sp. UBA812
CATGGGCCGCATCGGCCAGGCCATCGCCCGCCGTTCGCTGGGCTTCGACATGCAGGTGCTGTACCACAACCGTTCGCGCCTGGCACCCGAGCTGGAAGCGCGCGCCAACAACGCCCGCTACGTCAGCAAGGAAGAGCTGCTGCAACAGGCCGACCACGTCGTGCTGGTGCTGCCATACTCGAAGGACACGCACCACACCATCGCCGCCCCCGAGCTGGCGCTGATGAAGCCGACCGCCACGCTCACCAACATCGCGCGCGGCGGCATCGTCGATGATGCAGCGCTGATCGCCGCCCTGCGTGAAGGCCGTATCGCTGCCGCCGGGGTGGATGTGTTCGAGAATGAACCGTCGTTCAAGCCGGAATTCCTCGACCTGGGCAACGTCGTGCTGACGCCGCATATCGCCAGCGCCTCCACGCCCACGCGCCTGGCCATGGCCAACTGTGCAGCTGACAACCTGATCGCGGCGCTGTCGGGCCAGCGTCCGCCCAACCTGCTCAATCCGGACGTGGCGGCGCGCTGATCGGCCGCTCCTGCCGGAGCATCAAACAAAACGGGCGCACCTGAGACCAGT
>NZ_DBIC01000175.1:5043-9362 GCF_002296545.1 Herbaspirillum sp. UBA812
GGTTGCGCCCGTTTCTTCATCGGCAGGCGGCAGGCATCCGGGGATGCCACCGTCATGCCTGCATCAACCCTTCAGTTCATTGAAGATGTCGATGTATTCCTGCTGCGCTTCGGCTTGCGGCTTGCCCTTGAGCGCGGCCCAGGCGTCGAACTTGGCGCGGGCCACGAAGTCGGTCATGCCGGGGCGCTCGCCCTGCACGTCGCCGTTGCTGCCCTGCTTGTAGAGGCCATACATCTTCAGCAGGGTCATGTTGTCGGGACGCTCGGGCAGGCTCTTGGATTCTGCGACCGCGGCTTCGAACTGTTCTTGCAGGGTACTCATGTCTCTCCTCCCTCGGGCTCAGACGGCCAGCAGTTCGACTTCGAAGATCAGGGTGGCATTCGGGGGGATCACGCCGCCTGCGCCACGGGCACCATAGCCCAGGCCTGCCGGGATGATCAGCTTGCGGGTGCCGCCGACCTTCATGCCTTGCACGCCTTCATCCCAGCCCTTGATGACGTGGCCAGCGCCCAGCGGGAAGGCGAACGGATCATTGCGGTCCTTGCTGGAATCGAACTTGCTGCCGGCGGTGCCGTCCGTGTTCTGCAGCCAGCCGGTGTAATGCACGGTGACGTGGCTGCCGGCCTTGGCTTCATCGCCAGCGCCAACGTTGATTTCTTCATATTGCAGCCCGGAAGCTGTGGTGATGATGGACATCGGTTTCCTTTCGGTGAGGGGATGGGTTGGCGGCCGCATGGCCAGATTCCTGACGACTGCTGACCATGCAAAATGCTTCATGGAAACATTGCGTGTGCCAGACCGTGCGTCAGGCGTCGCAGGTGCGCTGCGACTGGTGTTCAGGCCGCCCCGGTGGCGTCATGCGACCGGATCGGCAGGCAGTGTAAACCAAAAATCTAGAAATTTTTCATATTGCTTCAGTGGGCTGTCAGCGGGATCGTTGCAGCGAGCGTTAAGAGCCGAGGACGTGCTCCAGGGGCTGCTCTGGCACGATAGATCAGGCATTTTTGAGTAAAGTTCTTCATGTTGCGTCGATTCAGCCAACTTTTATCCCTTTCCCTGCGCGCCGCCTGTGTCTCGGCCGTGCTGGCCTGTGTGGCCGTCCCGGCCCATGCCAACGTGGTCGTGGTGCTCAACTCCGGTGACGCTTCGGTATCGCTGCTGGACGAAACCGGCGAGAAGGAGCTCTCGACCTTCTCGGTGGGCAAGGAGCCGCACCACCTGATGGCCACGCCGGACAACAAGTCCTTGATCGTGGCCAGCGCCACCGGCAACCAGTTGCTCTTCCTCGATCCCAAGACCGGTGCCGTGCAGCGCAAGCTGCGCGACATCATCGATCCCTACCAGATCGGCTTCACGCCCGACCAGAAGTGGTTCGTTGCCACCGGCCTGCGTCTGGATCGGGTCGATGTCTACAGCTATGACGGCCAGGACCTGAAGCTGTCCAAGCGCATCCCGTTGGCCAAGACCCCCAGCCACATCGCCTTCGACAACGCCAGCACCACCGCCTTCATCACCCAGCAGGGCAGCGACCAGATCAGCGCCATCGACCTGGCCACCCAGCAGGTCAAGTGGACCATGCCGGTCGGCAAGCTGCCGGCCGGCATCATCATGACCCCCGACAACAAGTACCTGATGGTCGGCATCATGGGCAGCGACTACGTCGAAGTGATCGACTGGCGCACCCAGAAGATGGTCAAGAAGATCAAGACCGGCATCGGTGCCCACAACTTCCGTGGCCAGGGCGACAAGCGCTACGTCTACGTCTCCAACCGCGTGGCCAACACCATCAGCGTGGTCGATATGACCACTTTGGAGAATGTCGGCACCATCAAGGTCCCCGGCGGCCCGGACTGCATGGAAGTGACCGCCGATGGCAAGACCATGTGGGCCACCCTGCGCTGGAGCAAGAAGGTCGCCGTGATCGACCTGGAAACCCGCTCGGTGACCAAGGTGATTCCGGTAGGCCGCTCGCCTCACGGCATCTACCTGTACAACCGCGCGCCGGATCTGTAATGACGGACGCATCGTGGAGGACCTGCCGATGACGTTGCGTCCTTTGAAACCCTCCCTGCGCGGCCTGTGCCTGTTCGCCATCCTGGCGGCCGGCCAGGCCGTTGCGCAACCGGCGGCGCCGGAAGCATCCGCCTGCAAGGGAAAGATCTACCTCACCTTCGATACCGGCAGCCAGTCCCAGGCCGAACTCATCGAACAGACCCTGCAGCGCCACCACATCAAGGCTACTTTCTTCCTCGCCAACGAGAAGACCATCCACGGCGACTATTCCCTCGATCCTGCCTGGGCGCCGCTGTGGAAGCGGCTGGTGGCCGAGGGGCACGCCTTCGGCACCCATACCTTCGACCACGTCTACGTGGTGCGCGACCTGCCCGAGGGCAAGATCGAGGTACGTCCGCAGTTCGGGGCGCAAGCCGGCAAGAAGCTGCAATGGACGCCGGCCCAGTATTGCGAGGAAATGAAGCGTGTCGATCAACGCTTCCAGCAACTGACCGGCCACAAGCTTGATCCGCTCTGGCGTGCGCCCGGTGGCCGACTGACCCACAACCTGCTCAAGGCCGGCGAAGCCTGTGGCTATGCCCATGTGGCCTGGGCCCCCGCCGGTTTCTCGGGCGATGAACTGCCCAGCGACAAATTCCCCAACGAGATGCTGTTGAAGAAAGCGCTGGACGGACTCAAGGATGGTGATATCTTCCTGGCCCATATGGGTATCTGGTCGCGCCAGGATCCGTGGGCGCCAGCCGTGCTGGAGCCGCTCATCAGCGGGCTGGAGCAGAAGGGGTTCTGCTTTGCCACGCTGCGCGAGCATCCGTCCTACCGCCACCTGTTTGCCGCCGGGAAGGAACACTGACCCCGGACACCAGTCCAAACCGGCGCCGGCCCAGGGGAGGGGAGCTGCCGCCGCCACCGTCACACCGAATCAACGCTATCCATGATCCAGACCATTTCCGACATCTTTGCCACCGTCCAGGGCTGGCTCTTCGAAACCCTGGTGCAACCACTGGTGTTCTTCATCGGCATGGGGGAATTCGTCGAGGAAGCCTTTACCGGCACCGAATTCGTCCTGGTGGGGATCTGTGAACTGGTGATCCTGTTCCTGATCCTGCGTCCGCTGGAGTCTGCCATCCCGGTGCATCCCATCACCGACCCGCGCGCCCGCTGGAACGATTTCATCTACACCGTGCTGCAGCGCCTGGGCATCATCCCGATCATCGCCTTCCTGCTGCTCGATCCGGCGCTTTCGTATCTTTCCGAAGCCCTGCACCTGGAAGGCTGGGGCACCTTCAACCTCGACCAGGTCTGGCCCGGCGTGACCGACCGCGCGCTGGTGAGCTTCCTGCTCTACATGGTGGTGCTGGACCTGTGTGAATACATCTACCACTGGGCCCAGCACAACGTTCGCTGGATGTGGGCGCTGCACAGCCTGCACCACAGCCAGCAGAACATGAACCTGTGGAGCGACGACCGCAACCACATGCTGGACAACCTGGTGCACGACATCATCTTCGGCCTGATTGCCGTCCTGATCGGCGTGGAGCCCTCGCAATACATCCTGCTGGTGTCGCTCTCGCGCATGCTGCAAAGCCTGCAGCATGCCAACGTGCGTATCCACTTCGGCCGCCTGGGCGAATACCTGCTGGTGTCGCCGCGCTTTCACCGGACGCATCACGCCATCGGGCTGGGCCATGAAAGCCGGGGCCGCAATTCGCTGGGCGGACACAACTTCGCGGTGCTGTTCCCGATCTGGGATGTGCTCTTCCGCACCGCCCACTTCAGCCAGGGCTTCGCCATGACCGGCGTGCGCGACCAGCTGCCGCCGCCGGCCGGCAAGGGACGCGACTACGGACGCGGCTTCTGGGCGCAGCAATGGCTGGGTTTGAAACGCCTGGTCGAATTCACCCGCAGGAAGCCCCGCTGATGCGCCTGTTCATCGCTTCCTTCGGGCGTGCCCTGCTGGCGCAATTGCATATCCGCATGTTGTGGCTGACAGTGCTGCCCTTCGTCGTGTCGCTGGGCTTGTGGGCGGTTTGCCTGTGGCTGGGGCTGCAACCCATCATCGACTGGCTGCAGGGCTACTTCGTCTCGCACGGCATGTTCGGCGAGATCGGCGGCATGCTGGCCTGGTTTGGCATGGGTGCGCTCAAGACGGTACTGGTGCCCTTGCTGGCCATGTGGACGCTGCTGCCGCTGATGATTCTGACCGCGCTGGTATTCGTGGGCCTGTTCACCATCCCGGCCATCGCCCGCCATATCGGCACCCGCCACTATCCCATGCTGGACAAACGTCACGGCGGCAGCGTGGCCGG
>NZ_DBIC01000008.1:0-11426 GCF_002296545.1 Herbaspirillum sp. UBA812
CTTCCCCACCATCGCCGACGTCGAGGCCGATCCGGTGGTGCGCAATGCGCAGCTGGGCCATTACACCAACTTCGTCAACCTGATGGACATGTCGGCCCTGGCCATCCCCGCCGTGTGGCGGCGCGATGGCCTGCCCGCCGGCGTCACCCTGATCGGCCCGGCCGGTGCCGACCATCTGCTGGCCGAAGCCGGTGCGCGCCTGCAGCAGCAACTGGGCGGCGCGGCGCAAGCCGATGCGATTGCGGCCACCCCGCTGCCCTTCAATGAAAGCACCATCAAGGTCTGCGTGGTCGGCGCCCACCTGGCCGGCCAGCCCCTGAACTGGCAATTGCTGGAAGCCGGTGCGCGCCGCGTGGCCGTCACCCGCACTGCTGCCCATTACCGTCTCTACGCCCTGGCAGGTACCACGCCACGCAAGCCTGGCCTGGCCCGCACCGAAGGCGACGGCGCCGCCATCGCAGTGGAAGTGTGGGAAATGCCGCTGCGCCAGTTCGGCGGCTTCGTCGCCGCCATCCCGGCACCGCTGGGCATCGGCACGGTGGAGCTGGCCGACGGCAGCAGCGTCAAGGGCTTCATCTGCGAGCCGGCCGGCATTGCCGGCGCGACCGACATCACCCACCACGGCGGCTGGGTCAATTACCTCCATTCGCTGAACTGACACCCTCACCACGGAGCTGCTCATGAAAAAGAACAACCCAACCGCTGTCCACAATGCCAACCGCCGCAGCTTCATCGCCAAGGCAGGTGCCGTCGCCGCCACCGCCGCCATCGCGGGTGCCCCGGCCATCTTGCGCGCGCAGACGGTGCCCATCCGCATCGGCTACTGGCCGGTGGCCGCCGGCCTGCCCTTCTATGCCGCCGTGGAAGCGGGTTATTTCAAGCAGGCCGGACTGGAAGTGCAGGCCCTCAAATTCGCCGGGGCCCAGCAGGTGATGGAAGCCATGCTGGCAGGCCGCGCCGATGGCTCGGCCAATGGCACCGGGGCCGGCAACCTGGCCATCGGCGAGATCGCCCAGCCGGGCCTGTTCAAGATCTTTGCCACCAATCCCAGCAATGCCAAATACGTTCTGGATGAATTCCTGGTGCCCAAGGACAGCCCAGTCAAATCGATCGCCGACCTCAAGGGCAAGAAGGTCGCTTCCGGCCCTGGCATCCAGAACGTCACCTTGGCCAAGACGGTACTCGAACGTGCCGGTGCCACTGGCGCGACCGTAGTCGAACTGCCCATCGGCCAGCACGTCGCTTCGCTGGCGGCCGGCCAGGTCGATGCCGCCTACACGCTGGAACCCACCGGCACCGTGGGCCGCATGAACAACACCACCCGCGTGCTGGAAGCAGGCGTGATCGCCAAGTACATCCTGGGCGATCCGATGGCCCCCTGGCACGGCGGCGCTGCTGCGCTGACCACCGAATTCATCAAGAAGAATCCCGAACTGGCGCGCAAGTACATCGCCGCCTATGCGCGCGGCATCGAGCTGGTGCGCAACAATCCGGACCAGGCCCGCACTTACCTGAAGGGCTATACCGCCATCGAAGGTTCGCTCACCAATGAAGTGCCGCTGGCGGCCTACATGCTCTACAACGAATTCAAGCCCAGCGACCTGGCCTACTTCCAGAAGTTCTACGACCTGTTCGTCGAGAAGGGCGTGTTCTCGCAACGCATCGTGGTCGACAACCTGATCTACAAGGGCTGAGGCCATCATGAACGAGACCATCGCTCCTGCCGTGACCGTGGCGCCCAAGCCCGCCGCCCCGGCGTCCACCGCTGCGCCAGCGCCCAAAGCGCCGCGCAAGGCCCCGACCCTGGGCCGCCTGCTGCCCATCGTCGGCCCCATCGCGCTGTTCGTGATCTGGGACCTGGTGGTGCGCGCCGGCTGGATCAAGGCCATCCTGCTGCCCCCTCCGGAAGCCACGCTCATGGCCATGCTCAAGGGCCTGGCCGGGGGACCGCTGCTGCTGGACTTCACCGTCACCGTGATCCGCACGCTGGAAGCCTTTGCCATTGCCGCCGTGCTGGGTCTTCCCATCGGTGTGCTCCTGGGCAGCAATGAGCGCGCCTATCGCAGCGTGGAATTCCTGATCGATTTTTTCCGTTCCACGCCCTCCTCCGCGTTGATTCCGCTGTTCCTGCTGATCTTCGGTGTCTCCGACATCAACAAGGTGGCCATCGCAGCCTTCGGCGCCTTCCTGATCGTGCTCTTCAACAGCGCTTACGGCGTGCTCAATGCGCGCAAGCAGCGGGTGATGGCAGCCAAGGTGATGGGCGCTTCGCGCTGGCGCATCTTCTGCGACGTGCTGATCTGGGAAAGCCTGCAAGCCAGCTTCGTCGGCCTGCGCAGCGCGGTCTCGATGGCGCTGGTGATCGTGATCGTGGCGGAGATGTTCATCGGCTCCGAAAACGGCCTGGGCCACCGCATCATCGATACCCAGCAGGTCTTGAACGTACGCGAGATGTATGCCGCCATCCTCTCGGCGGGCGCATTGGGCTATGCCCTGAACGTGGTCTTCATCGTCATTGAAAAACGTATCGTGCACTGGAGCGGAAGATGAGCGTCGTGATCAGCCCCAAAATCGACCTGCCACCGGAAACGCCCTTCGTTCCCGGGCCCCCAGGCACCCACATCACCATTCGCGGCTTGACCAAGTATTTCGCTGGCTGGCCCCTGTATGAAAACTTCGACCTCGACATCCCCAAGCACCAGATCGTCTCCGTCTTCGGCCCCAATGGCTGCGGCAAGTCCACGCTCATCAACATGATCGCCGGGCTCATTCCCATCGATGCCGGAGAGATCCTCTTCGACGGAAAATCGCTGGCGCAGACCAAGATCGGTTATGTGTTCCAGAACTACCGCGATGCCATGTTCCCGTGGCTGCGCACCATCGACAACATTGCCTATCCCTTGAAGCTGGAAGGCAAGTCCAAGGCCGAGATCAAGCGCCGCGTCGATGAACTGGTGGCGTCCTTCGACGTGAAGTTCGACCTGATGCGCTATCCCTATGAACTCTCGGGCGGCCAGCAGCAGACCGCCTCCATCATGCGTGCCCTGGCACCGGGGCCGGAGGTGCTGTTCCTCGATGAACCTTTCTCGGCGCTGGATTTCGAGATGACGCTGTTCATCCGGGAGAAGCTGCAGCAGGTCTTTTTGCAGACCGGCACCACCATGGTGCTGGTGTCGCACGACCTGGAAGAAGCGGTCTACCTGGCCGACCAGATCCTGCTCTTGACCAAGCGCCCGACAGCGGTGGCAGACATCTTGCATTACCAGGATCCACGGCCGCGCACGGTAGAGACGCTGTCGCAGCCCGGCTTCATCGCGGCCAAGAAACTGTCCATGGAAATTTTCCAGCGCGAAGTGCGCAAGCCGGCGCGCATGCAGGCACCGGGTTCGCTGACTCTGTCCTGATTGCCGTACAGGATTCTGTACAGGCTCAAGTACGGAATCCTGCCCGGAAAGAAGTACCGAATTTGTCTCGCCTTGCCCCACCCCAACCATCCACGATCACACTGGAGCAACAACATGCAAAACCGCCGCGATTTTCTGAAACTGTCCGGAGCTGCCGCACTGGGCGCTGCCTTCCCGCTGGAACTGCTGGCCGCAGGCCCGCTGACCGTAGGCTTCATCTACGTCGGCGCGCGCGACGACTTCGGCTACAACCAGTCGCATGCGCAGGTGGCCGCCATCATCAAGAAGATGCCCGGCGTGAAGGTGATCGAGGAAGAAAAAGTGCCCGAGACTGTGGCCGTGCAAAAGACCATGGAAGCCATGATCCAGCAGGATGGCGCGACCCTGCTCTTCCCGACTTCCTTCGGCTACTTCGATCCGCACGTCCTCAAGATTGCTGAAAAATATCCCAAGGTGCGCATCGCCCACTGTGGCGGCCTGTGGACCGCCGGCAAGCATCCCATGAACGTGGGCAGCTTCTTCGGCTACATCGAAGAGTGCGAATACCTCTCGGGTGTGGTGGCCGGCCACATGAGCAAGAGCAAGAAGCTGGCCTTCATCGCCGCCAAGCCGATTCCGCAGGTACTGCGCAACATCAACGCCTTCACCCTGGGCGCGCAGTCGGTCGATCCGTCCATCACCTGCCACGTCATCTTCACCGGTGACTGGTCGCTGCCGATCAAGGAAGCCGAAGCCGCCAACAGCCTCATCGACCAGGGCTGCGATGTCATCACCTGTCACGTCGATGGCCCCAAGGTGATCGTGGAGACGGCCGAGAAGCGCGGCATCATGACCACCGGCTACCACGCCAGCCAGGCCTCGCTGGCCCCCAAGGGCTATCTCACCGGTGCCGAGTGGAACTGGGCTACGCCCTACACCGAGATCGTCAAGGCCACGCTGGAAGGCAAGCCGATGATCAACTTCCTGCGCGGTGGCCTGAAGGACGACTTCGTCAAGATGTCGCCCTATGGCGCGGCCGTCAGCGCACCGGCCAAGAAGAAGGCCGACGAGATCAAGGCGCAGATGCTGGCCGGCAAATTCCAGATCTTCAAGGGACCGATCAAGGACAACAAGGGCAATACCGTGATCCCGGCCGGCACCACCCAGGTCCAGACCGATGTGGCGCTGGAGAAGATGAATTACCTGGTGGCCGGCGTGGTCGGCCAGGTCTGATTGCTGATCCTTGATGCAGGACGGTCTCATGACATCCCTCCCCGCTCCCGGGGTGGCGGCTGCCGCCACCTCGCCCTGGCACCGCTTGCGCTCGGCGCTGCTCAACGGCAGCGCGCCGGCCCTGCCCACGCTGTGCGCGCTGGCCGGGACGCTGCTGCTGTTCGTGCTGTTCCTGCTGGTGCAGGGCAAGCCGGCGGGCGAGGCTTGCCTGCTGATCTTCCAGGGCGCCTTCGGTACCCTGTTTGCCTGGCAGAACACCCTGCAGCGCGCCGCGCCCCTGCTGTTGACGGCGCTGTGCGTGGCCTTGCCGGCGCGCGTGGGCCTCATCGTCATCGGCGGGGAAGGTGCACTGGCGCTGGGCGGACTGGCGGCGGCGGTGATGCCGCAACTGCTGCCGGCATTGCCTTCGCTGGTGATGCTGGCCGTCATGGCGCTGGCGGCGATGCTGGCCGGTGGACTGTGGATCGCGCTGTGCGGCGGTTTGCGCCAGTGGCGCGGGGTCAATGAGACCATCTCCAGCCTGCTGTTGTCCTATCTCGCCGTGGCCGTCTTCAAGCATCTGGTGGAAGGGCCGCTGCGCGATCCGGCCAGTCTCAACAAACCCTCTACCCTGCCCCTGCCCGATCCTTATCTGGTCGGTTCGCTGCCGGGACTGGAAGTGCATTGGGGCCTGGCCTGGGGTACGCTGGCCTGCGTGGCGGCCTGGGTGTTCCTGCGCCATAGCGTCTCCGGATTCGCCATGGGCGTGGTCGGCGGCAATGTCCGTACGGCGCGGCTGGTGGGCTTGCCGGTCAATCGGCTGATCCTGACGGCCTGCGCCCTCGGCGGTGCGGCAGCGGGACTGGCAGGCATGTTCGAAGTCAGTGCCGTGCAGGGCAGCGCCACCAGTGCGCTGCTGGCCGGCTATGGTTTCTCCGGCATCCTGGTGGCCTTTGCGGCGCGCCAGAATCCGCTGGCCATCATCGTCTGCGCGCTGGTCATCGGCGGCGTGGAAGCCAGCGGCAGCCTGCTGCAGCGGCGACTGGACCTGCCGGATGCAACCACGCTGGTCCTGCAGGGCCTGCTGTTCTGCAACCTGCTGGCCTGGGAAGCCATTACCGGGCGTCTGTCCGCGCTCAAGCTGCGCTGGCAGCAACAGGCACAAGTCATCCCCGCCAAGGAGGCCGGCCATGCATGACATCGATCTCACCACCCTGCTGCTGGCCCTCTTCGCGGGCGCCATCCGGGTGGGGACGCCGTTTCTCTTCGTCAGCCTGGGCGAATGCCTGACCGAAAAAGGCGGACGCGTGAACCTGGGCCTGGAAGGCATCCTGGTCTGCGGTGCCATGACCGGCTACGCGGCCTCCTTCTACAGCGGCTCGGCCTGGCTAGGCGTGCTGGCGGCGGGCTGCGCCGGACTCTTGCTGGGGGTACTGCATGGCGTGGTGTGCTCGCTGCCGCGCGTCAACGACATCGCCTTCGGCATCGCGCTCATGCTGCTGGGCACGGGCCTGGCCTTCTTCCTCGGCAAGCCTTTCATCCAGCCGCAGGCACCGATGCTGCCCTCCATCGATCTGGGTGCATGGAGCAGCAATGACCGCCTGCACCATGCGCTGCAGATCAATGCGCTGTTCTTCATCGGCGTGGCGCTCGCACTGGTGCTGCAGTGGGGCCTGTCGGCCACGCGCTGGGGGCTGGCCTTGCGGCTGGTGGGCGACCACGCCGAGACCGCACGTGCGCTCGGTTACCGCCTCACCGGCACGCGCATTGCGGCCACGGCCGCAGGCGGCTTCCTGGCTGCCATCGGCGGCGCCTACCTGTCGCTCTATTACCCCGGCAGCTGGAATGAGGGACTCTCCAGCGGCCAGGGACTGATGGCCGTGGCGCTGGTGATCTTCGCGCGCTGGCAGCCGTGGCGCTGCCTGCTGGCCGCGCTGCTGTTCGGTGCCGCCGGTGCGCTGGGGCCGGCCTTGCAGGCGGTGGGCGTGACCTCCGGCTATTACCTCTTCAACGCGGCACCGTATGCGCTCACGCTCTTGATCATGATCCTCACCTGCCGGCCTGACCGCACGCTCTCGAGTGCACCGGGCGAACTGAGCCTGACCCGATAAATCCACTTGTCCCAAGGAGAAACCATGTCCGAACGCTACATCCAGGCCGAACCCTATCCCTGGCCCTATGACGGTGCCCTGACCCCGGCCAATACCGCGCTCATCGTCATCGACATGCAGACCGACTTCTGCGGCATCGGCGGCTACGTCGACAAGATGGGGTATGACCTCTCGCTCACGCGCGCGCCCATCGAACCGATCAAGAAAGTGCTGGCCGCCATGCGTGCCGGTGGCTACACCATCATCCATACCCGCGAAGGCCATCGTCCCGATCTGTCCGACCTGCCGGCCAACAAGCGCTGGCGCTCGCGCCAGATCGGCACCAACGGCGTGGGCATCGGCGACGCCGGCCCCTGTGGCCGCATCCTGGTGCGCGGCGAACCGGGCTGGGAGATCATTCCCGAACTGGCCCCCATGGCCGGTGAGATCATCATCGACAAACCGGGCAAGGGCTCCTTCTGCGCCACCGACCTGGAAATGATCCTGCACACGCGCGGCATCCGCAACATCGTGCTCACCGGCATCACCACCGATGTCTGCGTGCATACCACCATGCGCGAAGCCAATGACCGTGGCTTCGAATGCGTGATGCTCTCGGACTGCTGTGGCGCGACTGACCACAACAACCACCTGGCGGCGCTGTCGATGATCAAGATGCAGGGCGGCGTGTTCGGCGCGGTCTCCGATGCGGCCGCACTGATCGATGTGATCGGGGCCTGACATGCACGCCCTGGAGCTGGAGATCATCAATGCCGGCAAATCCTTCGGCAGCTTTCGTGCGCTCGATGAGGTCTCGCTGAAGATCCGCGCCGGCACAATCCACGCGCTGCTGGGCGAGAACGGTGCGGGCAAGAGCACGCTGGTCAAGGGCCTGGTCGGCTACAGCCCGCTGGACCAGGGCAGCATCGTGGCCGACCGCCGCGAGGTGGAGATCCGCAGTGCGCGCGCACCCAACCAGCTCGGCATCGGCATGGTCTACCAGCACTTCACGCTGGCCCCCAGCCTGACCGTGGCCGAGAACCTGCTGCTGGCGCGCGGCGACCTGCCCTGGCGCATCCGCTGGCGCAGCGAGCGCGCCGTGCTGGAAGAATTCATGGCGCGCATGCCCTTCAAGCTGGGACTGGAGCGCGCGGTGAGCAGTCTCTCCGCCGGCGAAAAGCAGAAGCTGGAAATCCTCAAGCAGCTCTATCTGCGTCGCCGTTTCCTGATCCTCGATGAACCGACCTCGGTATTGACCCCGCAGGAAGCCGACGAAGTGCTGGGACTCATGCATGCCCTCACGCGCCAGCAGGAACTGACGGTGCTGATGATCACGCACAAGTTCCACGAGGTGACCGCCTATGCCGACGATGTGACGGTGCTGCGCAAGGGCCGCCTGGTCGGCAGTGCCCGGGTTTCCGAGACGACGCCGGATGCCCTGGCGCACTGGATGATGGGCCACGCCCGCGCCGAGAAAACGCAGGTGGAGCGGCCTGCAGTGCCAGCAAACGCCCGCTTCGGGCTCGAAGTGAAGGAACTGACCGTCAACAACGATCGCGGCGTGGCTGCCGTGCGGGCCCTCTCGCTGCAGGTGAAGCGTGGTGAAATCGTGGGCCTGGCCGGCATCTCCGGCAATGGCCAGAAGGAACTGGTGGAAGCCCTGCTGGGCCAGCGCCGCCACCTGCTGGGCGAGATCCGCATCGAGGATGCGCCCTATGCCGCCACGCGTGAGGAAATGCGACGGTTGCGCGTCTTCGCGTTACCGGAAGAACCCTTGCGCAATGCCTGCATCGCCGGCATGAGCGTGGCCGAGAACATGGCCCTGCGCAATTTCGATGTCGCGCCCTTCAAACGCAGCGGCTGGCGCGTGGACCGCAGCGCCATGAAGCGCCAGGCGCAATCGCTGATTGCGGCCTTCAACGTCAAGCCGCCCGCACCGGAACGCCCCATCGGCACGCTTTCCGGCGGCAACGTGCAGCGCGCCGTGCTGGCGCGTGAGCTTGGTGAAGAGGGCGATGCCGGCGCGGCCAATGTGCTCATCGTCGCCAATCCGGTCTTCGGACTGGACTTCGCCTCGGTAGCCGACATCCACGCACGCCTGCTGCAAGCGCGCGCACGCGGCGCGGCCGTGCTGCTGGTGAGCGAAGACCTGGACGAACTGCTGGAACTGTCCGACCGCATCCTGGTGATGACCGAGGGCCGCATCGTGCACGTGGCGCAGGACGTGGCCACGCAAGGTGCGGACCGCGCCGCCCTGGGCCGCTGGATGGCGGGCCACTCCGAACAATCTACCCACGCCGAGGCCGCATGATCCGTATCGACGCCTTCCCCTATCCCTATCAGTTCCATCCGCGCAGCACCGCGCTGGTGGTCATCGACATGCAGCGCGACTTCGTGGAAGAAGGCGGCTTCGGCAGTGCGCTGGGCAACGATGTGCGTCCCCTGGGCGCGATCGTGCCGACCGTGGCGGCCCTGCTCGCGCTGGCGCGCCAGGCGCAGATGCTGGTGGTCCACACGCGTGAATCGCACCTGCCGGATCTCTCCGACTGTCCGCGCGCCAAGCGCCTGCGCGGCAATCCGACGCTGGGCATCGGCGACGTCGGGCCGATGGGCCGTATCCTGGTGCGGGGCGAGCCCGGCAACCAGATCCTGCCGCAACTGGCCCCCCTCGATGGCGAGATCGTCATCGACAAACCCGGCAAGGGGGCCTTCTACGCCACCGACCTGCACGCACAATTGCAGGAGCGCGGCATCACACACCTGCTGGTGGCCGGCGTCACCACGGAAGTGTGCGTGCAGACCTCGATGCGCGAGGCCAATGACCGCGGCTATGAATGCCTGGTGGTAGAAGATGCCTGCGCCAGTTACTTCCCTGAATTCCACCGCGCCACGCTGGAGATGCTGACCGCCCAGGGCGGCATCGTCGGCTGGCGCGCGCCGCTGGCGCAGCTGCACAGCGCCGTGGCCGCCTATACCGGAGAAACGCCATGATGCAAGTGAACCTGCCCCACGTGGTGGCCGAGGTCGAACAAGCGTTTACGGATTACGAATACGCCCTGCTCATCAACGACATCCCGGCCCTGGACCGCTGGTTCTGGTATGCCCCAGAAACCGTGCGCTACGGCGTTGGCGAAGTGCTGCTGGGCGGCGAGGCGATCCGCCAGTACCGCAAGACCTGCACCCCGGTGCCGGCCTCGCGCAAGCTGCATCGCACCGTTGTCACCACCTTCGGCAGCGACTATGCTACGGTCTCCACCGAATTCACCGACCATACGTCCGATCGTATCGGCCGCCAGATGCAGACCTGGGTGCGCATGGACGAAGGCTGGCGCATCGTCGCCGCCCATGTCAGCCTGATGGCATGAGTCCGCAGCCCCCTCGAACCAGAATGCCCGCACCATGACCGTCACCGTCGCCAACCCGCTCGCCGAACAGGTCTATCACCGGATCAAGGACGACATCTTCAGTTTCCGCCTGCTGCCCGGGGACAATTTCACCGAGACCGAGATGGCCCAGCGCCAGGGCGTCTCGCGCACCCCTTTGCGGGATGCACTCTTCAGGCTGCAGCGCGAGGGCTATCTGGAAGTGGGATTCCGACGCGGCTGGAAGGTCTGCCCGATCGACTTCGACCGCCTCGACAATCTCTATGACCTGCGCATCGTGCTGGAGATGGCGGCGCTGGAGAAACTCTGCAGCCAGCAGGAGCCGACGGCAGAACTGGAGCAGTTGAACGCCATCTGGCTGGCCGAACCCGAAGCGCGCCATACCGATGCCGTCAAGGTGGCGGAGCTGGACGAAGCCTTCCACACCAACCTGGTGGCCGCCGCCGGCAATGTGGAGATGACCCGGGTGCATACCGAGGTGACGGAAAAGATCCGCATCGTGCGTCGCCTGGACTTCCTCAAGAAGAAGCGCATCGAAGCCACCTACGAGGAACACGGCAAGATCCTGCAACTGATCGCCAAGCGCAAGGCCACCGAAGCGCAGATCCTGCTGCGCGCCCATATCACCCAGAGCAAGCTGGAAGTCAGAAAGATCACCATCTGGATGCTGGCCGAGGCACGCCAGCTCCAGGAGCCCGAAGCGGCGCTGGCCCGCTGACGCTGCCGGGAAGAAACTTTCATATGAAAGTTTATCAACATTTCCCTGGTGAAATATGAAAAACTGCGCTGCCTGTCCGCTTCAGGCGGCTTGATCCGCGCCAAGCCGCCACCAAATCAAGGAAAGCCTCCGAAACCATTTATAATGGAAGGCTTTTGCAACAGCGCATCTTTCCAGCGGCTCAATGAAGGTATTTCGCGGACTTCCCACAGCCGAATCGCGCGCCCCGTGCGCGCTGACCATCGGCAATTTCGACGGCGTGCATCTGGGCCACCAGGCTCTCTTGGCGCGCGTGCGCGAGGCCGCCGCCAAACTGGGGCTGGACGCGGCGGTGATGACTTTCGAGCCGCATCCGCGTGAATTCTTCGCCCAGCTGGCCGGCACCCCCGAACGCGCCCCGGCGCGTATCGCCAACCTGCGCGACAAGCTCGAAGCGCTCTCCAACTCCGGCATCGACCGCGTGGTGGTGGAGCATTTCGGCAGCCATTTCGCCGCCCTCTCCCCGCAGGACTTCATCGAGAAGATCCTGGTGCAGGGCCTGCACGTGCGCTGGCTGATGGTCGGTGACGACTTCTGCTTCGGCGCGCGCCGCGCCGGCACGCTCGATACCCTGATCGCGGCCGGCAAGCAATATGGCTTC
>NZ_DBIC01000097.1:0-3055 GCF_002296545.1 Herbaspirillum sp. UBA812
GTTGGCCTGGCGCGCGTTGTCGGCGTTCTGGGTGACGGTGGAAGTCAATTGCTCCATGGCCGACGCGGTTTCTTCCAGCGAGCCGGCCTGTTGTTCGGTGCGGTTGGACAGGTCCAGGTTGCCACGGGCGATTTCGTTGGAGGCGGTAGCAATGGTGTCGGTCCCCTGGCGCACCTCATTGACGATGTCGCGCAGGCTCTCGTTCATCACGCGCAGGGCTTCCATGAGGCGTCCGGTTTCATCGCGTCCGGCCGGGCGGATGCGCAGGGTCAGGTCGCCACGCGCCACGCGCTGGGCGATTTCCACCGCTTCCTTCAACGGGCGCGAGACATTGGCCGCCACCACGAAGGCCAGCAGTGAACCGATGGCCACCGTCGCCGCCAGCAAGCCCACGATCCAGCGCTGCGCCCCATGGAATACGCCCGAGGCTTCTTCATCGGCGCGCGCGCTGCCGCTGGCATTGAGCTTGACGATGGCGCTGAGGTTGCCGACCATCGCAGTGTAGAGCTTGGCAGATTCGCCGTTGAAGAGCGCGCGCGTCTCGTCATACTGCTGGTTGGCCGCCATCTCGGCCAGTTGCTCATCCACCTTCAGGTAGGCAGCCAGGTTCTTGCCGAACTGGGCGTACTGTTCCTTCTCCTCGGGCTCGGACATGCGCTGCTCGAACACCGCGCGCTGCTTGGCCAGCGCATCCAGCCGTTTCTTGATGGACTGGTTGGCGGCGGTACGCTCCTGGGGTGTCACCGCCGTGACCAGTTCCAGTTCATTGAGGCGCAGCGGTGGCAGCGAACCCTGCAGTTCGCGTGCGGCATCCATGGTCGGCATCCACTTGTTGACGATCTCGCCGGAAGCACTGTTGACCTGCTTGAGTTCCTTCATGGCGAACAGGCCCTGCAACAGGGTCAGCGCAATCACCACCGCAAAGGACAGCGCCAGCTTCTTGGCGATGTTGAGGTTGTAGAACCAGATCATGTCTTCCTCGCATTCGATTTATATCGTTTTCAGTGTCGGATCCGAACGATGCAGTCGAACGTTTCTGCGAGGCCGCCCGTTTGGCGTGCGGGCGTCAAGAGCAGCAACCGGCCGGGGGGCGTGGTTGCGGGAGCAATGAAGTGCTGGTGATGTCATGCTGTCATGCCGTCACGAAGCGTCGGCTTCCTGCCCATCCTGTCTCTCTTGTAGCCAGCGGCCTCCCTTGGCCGCCGGCGCTTGCTGTTCGATGGTCGCATGGCTGGATCGGGCTTGATCTTAACGACCGGCAAGATTTCCATCCAATGAAATTAATCATGCTGGCAATGCGTTAATTGATATCGATTGTTTGATATCGATGGTTGTCAGGATGTCGTACAAGATTATTCAATGAGGCATGATGGAAGACGGTGCAGCTGCAGTAAGATGTGCATAAAATTCACTTCTCCGCCTTTTTCGCACGATGCGCCGAAAGATTCCCTCCACCCAGGCCATGGCCGTCTTCGAGTCGGCCGCGCGGCACCAGAGCTTTACCAAGGCCGCCCAGGAAATGGCGGTGACGCAAAGCGCGGTCTGCCGCCAGGTGGCCGCGCTGGAAGAATTCCTGGGCCTGAAGCTGTTTCGCCGCACCAAGCGCGGCGTGCGCCTGACCGAAGCGGGCGTGAGCTACAGCCACCAGGTCGGCCAGCGCCTGGATGAAATCGAGCGCGATGCCCTGCACCTGATGTCGCGCGATGGCCATGGCGATACGCTGGAGCTGGGCGTGATGCCGACCTTCGCCACTCGGTGGCTGCTGCCGCGCCTGCGTTCCTTCCTGGAGGCGCATCCGGGCGTGACCGTCAACCTGCGGCCGCGCACCCGGCCCTTCCTTTTCGAAGAGACCAATCTTGATGCCACGCTCTACGCCGGGCAAGCCAGCTGGCCCGGCACCGAGGGCGTGTTCCTGATGCGCGAGAGCATGGTGGCCGTGGCCAGCCCCGAGCTCATCGGTGCCGGCCGCAAGCTGACTCCTACCGAGCTGCTGGCCTATCCGCTGCTGCAGCAGAGCACGCGGCCCTATGTGTGGCGGCAGTGGTTCGCTTCCTTCGGCATGCAGGTGCAGAACGACCTGGTAGGCACGCAGCTGGAACTGTTCTCCATGCTGACCCAGGCCGCCATCGTGGGCATGGGCGTGGCGCTGATCCCGCGCTTCCTGATCGAGGATGAATTGCGGCGCGGCCTGCTGGTGGTGGCAGTCGATCACGATTACCTGAGCACCCATTCCTACTACCTGATCTATCCCGAGCGCACCTCGGAGCGGCCCCTGCTGCGCCTGTTCCAGGAGTGGCTGGAGGAGCAGGCCAAGGCGTATCGCCTGCCCAGCGGATTGGGTTGAGCCGGTGTCCTGGAAGCTGTCTCGACAGGCGGAACCGGAGTGCGCAAAACGCACATGGTGATGCAAACAATTCGTTTGCGCCGGGGCGGGGCAGTCCGTATATTTTTGTCCACCGCCGCTGCGGTAGGACGGTCTGCGAAGACTGTGCTGCTGCAGCGATTTCTGATGCACAAAAGAGGCTTCCATGAGCAAAACGCAGCAACGACATGCATTCGATTACGCCGACCCCCTGATGCTGGAGCAGCAACTGAGCGACGATGAGCGCCAGGTCCGCGACGCCGCCCAGGCCTACTGCCAGGATCGCCTGGCCCCGCGCGTGCTGGAAGCCTTCCGCCACGAGAAGATGGATGTGAGCATCTTCCGCGAGATGGGCGAGCTGGGCCTGCTGGGCGCGACCATCGACGAGCAATACGGTGGCGCCGGGTTGAATTACGTTTGTTATGGCTTGATCGCGCGTGAAGTCGAGCGCGTCGATTCCGGCTATCGCTCCATGATGAGCGTGCAATCCTCGCTGGTGATGACGCCCATCAATGCCTTCGGCACCGAAGCGCAGAAACAGAAATACCTGCCCAAGCTGGCCAGCGGCGAATGGATAGGCTGCTTCGGCCTGACCGAACCCAACCACGGTTCCGACCCCGGCAGCATGATCACCCGCGCGCGCAAGGTGGATGGGGGCTACAGCCTGTCCGGCAGCAAGATGTGGATCACCAA
>NZ_DBIC01000373.1:0-1689 GCF_002296545.1 Herbaspirillum sp. UBA812
AAGCTCAAGGCGAAGTCCACCGTGCCAAACCTGAAGAACGCGAATTGACCGGTCCGCCGAGACGATCAGGCACCGATCGAAAGTTGACGAACGCTGCACGGAGGGCTTGAATCTTGATTGCGGCGGCTCTGAGAGACGGTGACTCTTCCAACCCGCTGACGAAATTCACTTTGCGCTTACTCCGCCGGTTCTGGGCTCTCGCCAAAGAGTAATGACATGTCAGAGCAGTTCGTTAAAGCGATGAAGCATGATCACATGGCCTTCATGAAAAGCCCGATGTGCCGACAGCCCATGCATCTGGCCTTTACCTTCGAGAAATTAGATGAGCGCTATCCACACAATGCCCTGAAACTCGGTCCACTTCGCGAGTTTAGAGCGGGTAGCCGCCTCGGCAACTTGACGATGTGAGACGGTCCTGAATTGCAGGGACAACGCCACATCGTATAATCGGTGCCGACGTATTTGTCTGCCGCTCATTTCCCGTCCCCCGTATTCCATCACCTGGAGTCACCGTGCGTGCGTTCCGTCTTCCGCTGCTGTTCGCTGCGACCTTTTCCGTTTTTTCTTCCTTCGTTGCCCTACCTGCTTGTGCGGACGAACTCCGGGTGCTCGCCGCCGGGGCCATCGCGCCCATCGTGCGCACGGTGGCCGCCGACTTCGAGCGGCGCAGCGGCATCCACGTCACGGTAGACAACGCCACGGGCGGCGTCGTGGACAAGCGCGTGCGATCGGGTGCGGCGGCGGATGTGGTGGTGGCACCGGATGGCGTGTTGCGCGGACTGGGCAAGGACGGCTATCTGAATCTGGCCAGCGAGCGGCCGATTGCACGGGTGGGGATTGCCGTGGCGGTCAGGCAAGGCGCGCCCTCGCCTGCCATCGCCACCGTGGCGCAATTCAGGAAGGCCTTGCTCGACGCGCCTTCCGTCGCGGTGATCGATCCCAAGGCCGGCGGGTCGAGCGGCATCTATCTGGAAAAATTGTTTGAACGGCTTGGCATCGCCGGTCAGATGCACGCCAAGGAAGTGCTGGTACCTGGTGGACTGGTGGCGGAAAAACTGGTGGATGGGAGTGCGGCGCTGGCATTGCATCAGCAGAGCGAGATTCTGCTGGTCAAGGGGGCGAAGCTGGTGGGGCCGTTGCCGGCGGACATTCAGAATTACACGGTGTATGTGGGGGCCGTGGGGGCGCGCACTGCATCGGGTGCGACAGGGCGGGCGTTTCTGACCATGTTCGGAGAGGAAACGGCGCGCAGGGCGATGGTGGAGCATGGGTTGTTGCCTGAGGGGGACTGACGCATTTGCTCTTGCGAAGGACACCGGACCATCCCGGGAGTAAGATACCGCGAACAAACATCCCCCAGCAGGAGCCAGGCATCATGAGCGAACGTCGCGTCCCTCCCGTCAGTCCGATTCGTGGCGTTCAGCCGCTTTCGGAGGTCAGCGTCAAACGGACTTATTTTCGGCAACTGAATCAATGGCGCAAGATGTCCGAGAAATATGCCAAGGAGAGGAAGGCGCGGGAGGCCAAGGAGCAGGATAAGTAAGCCGGAGACTGAATTTGCCGGGATGTGGCAACGCGCTGACAGCATCCATCGCCCATCCCGGCTGCTCCTGTCCCAAAGGCCCGGTTTGCCGGAGCAGGACAATCCCGCGTAAAATACGCGGTCTCGCGGGTGTAGCTCAATGGTAG
>NZ_DBIC01000373.1:1988-18804 GCF_002296545.1 Herbaspirillum sp. UBA812
GGGTGTAGCTCAATGGTAGAGCAGAAGCTTCCCAAGCTTAAGACGAGGGTTCGATCCCCTTCACCCGCTCCAGATCGCTTCCCTGCGGCCCTGTTCGCCCGTCCCTGACCGGTGCGACTTTGCGGGCCGCGCCTCAATTGCTTCGAGTCATCCATGTCTGAAAACAAATCCGGCAAGCCGCTGTTCTATGATCCCAGCGAGCGCCGCATTCGCAGTTTCGTCACCCGCGCCGGGCGCGTGTCGGTCGCGCAAGGACGCGCGCTGGAAGAACTGGGTCCGCGCTTCCTGGTCCCCTACGACAAGGCCCCGCTGGACCTGGCTGTCGCCTTCGGTCGCCAAGCTCCGACCATCCTCGAAATCGGCTTCGGCATGGGCGAAACCAGCGCCAAGATCTCGGCCCTCATGCCCGAGAAAAACTTCATCGGCGTCGAAGTCCATACCCCCGGCGTCGGCAGCTACCTCAAGCTGATCGGCGAAGGCAACCTGGACAACGTGCGCATCATCCAGCACGATGCCGTCGAAGTACTCACCAACATGATCGCCCCCGATTCCCTGGCCGGCGTGCACGTGTTCTTCCCCGATCCCTGGCACAAGGCGCGCCACAACAAGCGCCGCCTGATCCAGTCGCCCTTGGTGCAACTGATCAGCACGCGCCTGGCCCCCGGCGGCTATCTCCACTGCGCCACCGACTGGGAGGAATACGCCATCCAGATGCTGGAAGTGCTGTCGGCTGAACCCACCCTGAAGAACACCGCCACCGATCCCTCCGGCTACGTGCCGCGTCCCGAATACCGCGATACCACCAAGTTCGAAAACCGTGGCCTGCGCCTCGGTCACGGCGTGTGGGATCTGGTGTTTGAAAAGCGCGCCTGAATACGTGCGCTGCATGCATGATTCAACGCGCAATCGTGCATGCGACAGCTGATGAATGAAAGCGATCACCCACGGTGATCACCCAAAGATCGCTCCGATGGCATGCCCCAAGGCATGCCATTGTCATTTCTGCGACGGCCTCACTGAAGCTTGAAGACCGCCACCGCGCGTGACAGCGATTCCGCCTGGAACTGCAGGCTCTCCGCCGCCGCAGCAGCCTCTTCCACCAGTGCCGCATTCTGCTGCGTGACGCTGTCCATCTGCACCACCGCCTTGTTGACTTCATCGATGCCGGCGCTCTGCTCGCGGTTGGCGACGTTGATGTCATCCATGATCGCCGCCACTTTCTGGATGGCCGTGATGATGTCTTCCATGGTGCCGCCTGCGCCGCTGACCAGGGCCGAGCCGGCATTGATCTTGCCGACCGAATCGTCGATCAGCTCCTTGATCTCGCGCGCGGCCGTGGCGCTGCGCTGGGCCAGGCTGCGCACCTCCGAAGCCACCACCGCAAACCCGCGCCCCTGCTCGCCGGCGCGCGCGGCTTCTACGGCGGCATTGAGCGCAAGGATGTTGGTCTGGAAAGCAATGCCGTCGATGACGCTGATGATCTCGACGATGCGATGCGAACTCTCCTCGATGGCCTGCATGGTCTGCACCACCGCACCGACCATGTCGCCGCCCTTGCGCGCCACGCCCGATGCCTCATCGGCCAGTTGATGGGCCTGGTGCGTGTTCTCGGCGTTCTTCTGCACGGTGGAGGTGATCTCTTCCATCGAGGCGGCAGTCTCTTCGAGCGAACCGGCCTGCTCTTCGGTGCGCTCGGACAAATCCTTATTGCCGCTGGCGATCTCGGTCGCCGCCACGGTAATCGCACCGGTGCCGCTGCGTACTTCCGAGACGATGCCGGCCAGGTTGTCGTTCATCTCTTTCAACGAGCGCAGCAGTTGCGCCGTCTCATCCTTGCCGTGAATGACGACCTGTGAGCGCAGATCGCCCGCCGCTACCGTCTGCGCAATCTGCACCGCTTCGCCCAGCGGGCGCACGATGCTGCGCACCAGCGTCCAGGTGATGGCCAGGCCCACCAGCAGCGACAGGCCGATCGAGACCAGCAGCAGCAAGCGCGCCTGCTGGTAGTCGAAGAGGCTGTCGGCATTGATGGCGTCACGCGTCTTGCGGCTGTGGTCCAGCACGGCGACAACGATGTCATCGATCATCTTGGTCGGCACGCGATCCACGCCCTTGACCTGTTCATCCACACGCGCCACCGAGGCAGGATCGTCGGAGGCGTAGAGCTTGAGCGCTTCCAGATAACGATTGAGCAGCTCGGCATGGGCCTGCTGGGCCTTGCGCGCAGGCTCGGCATCCATGCCGATACGCGGCATCAGCGCTTCCAGGGTCTTGAGCTGCTTCTGGGTGGCGGCACTTTCATCGATGAAGGCCTGGCGGTATTTGTTGAAGGCAGCGGGATCCTTGCCGCGCAGCAAGGTATTCTTCCACTCCTGCACCTGGATCTTGAATTGCACCTGCGCACTGCGGGCGGCATCGACCGATTGCTCGATGAGCGCTCCCGTCTCCATGCCCTGCGCCCCCTGGCCGTAGATTTCCCCGACCACCATCACACCCCGTATGCCGATGAAAGCGATGGCTGCCAGCAACAGTGCCGACAGCATGCCCAGGCGCACGCCTATCTTCAGATCATTGAGTTTCATGTAGCCCCCCGGCTCACCTCGGTTGGTGTTGAACGCGATTCCCCGTGCTTGATCATATCGCCAAGCAAGGGCCGCAAATCAGGGAAGAGGCCGGTAAAAGTGCCGTATGAAGGAAAGTTGTATTACAGCGGCAACGTCGGCCGCAAATGCCCGCCCGGCGCTGCACAGCGCTGGTGCGGATGGCGCAGGAAGTGAAGAGATTTGAAGAGAATCGATGAGTTTCCGTCATCGGCCCGTCATGCGTCGGCCGACTCCATCCCGGCGATCAGGTCGATGATCTGGGCACCATAGGTTTCCAGCTTCTTCTCGCCCACACCGGTGACGTGGCGCAGGTCGTCCAGCGATTGCGGCCGGGCCTTGGCGATCTCGCGCATGGTGGCATCGTGGAAGATGACGTAGGCCGGCACGTTGTGTGTGCGTGCGGTTTCCATCCGCCACCAGCGCAGCTTCTCGAAGAGTGCCTGCTCTTCGCTGCTGAGATCGGTCTCGACGAAGCTGGAGCGCTGCGAGCTGCGCTTGGCTTTTTCCGGCTTGCGATAGCGGCGCAGTTGCACCTGCTGTTCTCCGCGCAACACCGGGCGCGCGGCCTCAGTGAGCTTGAGGGCGCTATAGTTCTCGGCATCCACCGTCAGCAACCCCAGCGCGATCACCTGGCGCAGTATGGCGCGCCATTCGGCCTCGCCGCGATCGCTGCCCACGCCAAACACGGAAAGTTGATCATGACGCCATTGCTTGACGCGCTCGCCATCGATGCCGCGCAGCACCTCAATCACATGGCCGGGCGCGAAGCGCTGTTCGACGCGATAGACGGTGGAGAGCAGCTTCTGTACCTCGACCGTGGCATCGAAGGAGACCGGGGGCGTGAGGCAGGTATCGCAATTGCCGCAGGGGCTGGATTTCTCGCCGAAGTAATCGAGCAGGTGCACGCGCCGGCAGTGCAGCGTCTCGCACAGGGAGAGCATGGCATCGAGCTTGGTGCCGAGCACGCGCTTGAAGGTTTCGTCGGCTTCGGATTCGTCGATCATGCGGCGCTGCTGCACCACGTCCTGCAGGCCGTAGGCCATCCAGGCGTCGGCTGGCAGGCCGTCACGGCCGGCGCGGCCGGTTTCCTGGTAGTAGCCTTCCACGCTCTTGGGCAAATCGAGATGGCAGACGAAGCGCACGTCGGGCTTGTCGATGCCCATGCCGAAGGCGATGGTGGCGACCATCACGATCTTGTCTTCGCGCAGGAAGCGCGCCTGGTTTTTGGTGCGCAGCGCGTAGTCCATGCCAGCGTGATAGGCCAGCGCATTGAGGCCTTCGCCACGCAGGAACTCGGCCGTCTCTTCGACCTTCTTGCGCGAGAGGCAGTAGACGATGCCGGCGTCTTCCGGGTGTTCGTTCTTGATGAAGTCCAGCAACTGCTTGCGGCCATTGGCCTTTTCCACGATCTGGTAACGGATGTTGGGACGATCGAAGGACGAGACGAACTGGCGCGCATCTTCCAGTTGCAGGCGATGGATGATTTCTTCGCGGGTCTGCTGGTCGGCGGTGGCCGTCAGCGCAATGCGCGGGACCTGCGGGAAGCGCTCGTGCAGGATCGAGAGCTTGATGTATTCCGGGCGGAAATCGTGGCCCCATTGGGAGACGCAATGCGCCTCATCGATGGCGAAGAGCGAGATGCGGGCGGACTCCAGCAGGTCCAGGCAGCGCGGCGTCATCAGGCGCTCGGGGGCGACGTAGAGCAGGTCCAGGTCGCCCTGGCGCAGGCGGCGCTCGATCTGCAGCGCTTCGTCGAAACTCTGGGTGGAATTGAGGAAAGCGGCCCGCACGCCGACTTCGGCCAGTGCATCGACCTGGTCCTGCATCAGCGCGATCAGCGGCGAGACCACCACGCCGGTACCCTCGCGCAGCAGCGCCGGCACCTGGTAGCAGAGCGACTTGCCGCCGCCGGTGGGCATGAGGACAAGGGCATCCCCGCCGCCGGCGACGTGCTGGACGATCTCGCCCTGATGACCGCGGAAGGACGAGTAGCCGAATACCGTTTCCAGCACGTGCAAAGCACGTTCTTGCTGGGTGGCACCGGGAGGCAGGGAATCGAAATCGACCATGAAAAAACCTGAAGCTGCTGCGTAGCGAAGGCGCTATTTTATTGCAGCCAGCCTCGCGACACCGCCAGCAGCAGGAAAACACCCAGCGCAGCTCGATAGACGATGAAGGGCCATGTCGAGAAACGCTCCAGGAATTTCATCAACCCCCAGATGGCGGCGAAGGCCGAAACGCTCGCCACGGCCAGCCCGAACAGCAGCACGCCCCAGGCTTCCAGCGGGATATGCGCATGCAGCAAGACCGCCAGTTCCTTCAGTCCGGCCAGGGCGATGGCAGGCAAGCCCAGCAGGAAGGAAAAGCGCGCCGCTTCCTCGCGGCGGAAATTCAGGAACAGCGCCGCCGTGAGCGTGGAGCCGGAACGCGAGACGCCCGGGATCAGTGCACCGACCTGTGCCAGGCCGACGATGAGCGCATCGCGCAGGCGCATCTGGTCGACGCTGCGGCGATGGCGGCAGACCATTTCAGAGATCGCCAGCAGCACCGCCATGACGATGCAGGACCAGCCGATCACGGTCAGGCTGCGCAGTGGCGAGCCGCAGGCGTTCAGGACATGCGACAAGGCCAGCCCGGCAATGCCGATCGGGATGGTGGCCAGGATGATGGCCACGGCCAGCTTGAACATGGGATCATTGAAATCGCGGCGACGCCAGGCCGCCAGGCTGCCGCCGGTGACGGCGCTCACGTCGCGCCGGAAATAACTGATGACCGCGGCCAGGGCCGCCAGCTGCATGGCCGCGGAGAAGGCCGAGCCCGGATCATGCCAGCCGAGGAAGGCCGGCACCACGCGCATGTGGGCGGTCGAGGAAATGGGGAGCAGTTCGGTGATGCCCTGGACGATGCCGAGGAAACCGATCTGGGCGTAACTGAGGGAGGCAAAGCCGATATCAAGCCCGGCGCTGCAGACGTTGGCCATGGGGTGTGCTCTGAAGGGAGTTGGCGAAAAGGAAGTTATAAACCGCCGCCGGCAGCGAGGCCGGCTACGGGTGCTGCAGTGTACCGCGCCCGCCAGGGCGCTGGCTGACAGGCGCCTGACGCCCGCACAGTCCATGCACGGGCATCAGGCAGGGGGGTTACTCCACCCAGGCGACGGCACCCGTATAAGCGGTCACCAGGACGATGATGCCGAAGACGATGCGATACCAGGCGAAGATGGTGAAATCATGCGAGCTGATGTAGCGCAGCAGCCAGCGCACGCACAGGAAGGCCGAGACGAAGGCAGCCACGGTGCCCACGGTGAACAGCGGCACGTCGGCGGCCGACAGCAGGGCGCGCTCCTTGTAGAGCGAATAGATGGTGGCAGCGAACAGGGTCGGGATGGCCAGGAAGAACGAGAATTCGGTCGCCGCCTTGCGCGACAGGCCGAACATCATGCCGCCGATGATGGTGGCACCCGAGCGGCTGGTGCCGGGGATCAGCGCGAAGGCCTGGGCGATGCCGACTTTCAGGGCATCCAGCGGGGTCATGTCATCCACCGTTTCGACGCGCGCCGAGGCCATGCTCATGCGGTCCTTGTTGCGGCGTTCCACCCACAGGATGATGAGGCCGCCGACGATGAAGGCGATGGCCACCGAGACCGGGTTGAACAGCACTTCCTTGATGCGGCGGCTGAACAGGAAGCCGAGAATGGCCGCCGGCAGGAAGGCCACGATCAGGTTGATCACCAGGCGCTGGGCCTTGCGGTCGGTGAACATGCCGGTCAGCACGGTGGCGATGCGGACCCGATACTCCCAGCACACCGCCAGGATGGCGCCGGCCTGGATGACGATCTCGAAAACGTCGGCCTTGTCCTTGGAAAAATCGGGACCGGTGAATTGCAGCAGGCTGTTGGCCAGGATCAGGTGGCCGGTGGAGGAAATGGGCAGGAATTCGGTCAGGCCTTCGACGATGCCCATGATGAGCGCCTTGAGCGCGAGGAGAGTATCCATACGGGTGCTGTGGGTGGCTGTTGATGTGGGGTTGACGGGAAATGAACGAAATGAAGGAAATGGCTGCTTTCAGGCCCGAAAGCCCGGTAATCCGGCCATCGGAACACAATAAGCCGCTACAACATGAAGCAAATGGCCTTTTTTCCGTCCCGGCCAGGGGCAAACCCTGCAAAAGTGGCAGCGAAGGTCCGTCCGGGATGGATGGCGTCGCCATAAAGCGGCCTTTCGACCACACCCGGCAGCAAAAAGTGCACTCGGTGCGCTGCAACAAAATCGGATTTTACCTTAGCAGGGTGACAAAACTTACATTTTGCTGTCAGGAATGCGCGCTAACATGGCTTTTTATTCCCTTCCTCGCCTGACGATATGAGCAAGAACACCGGCATCACGATCTATCACAACCCCAAGTGCGGTACCTCACGCAATGTCCTGCAAGGGCTGCGCGACGGCGGCGTCGAGCCGACCATCATTGAATATCTTAAGAATCCGCCCGACCGCGCCACGCTCGAAGGCCTCATCAAGGCCATGGGCGTGCCGGTGCGCGAGGTGGTGCGCAGCAAGGAAGCGCTGTTCAAGGAACTGGGGCTGGATACGGACGGCGTGAGCGACGCCCAACTGATTGATGCGATGCTGGAACACCCTGTGCTGATCAACCGCCCGATCGTGGTGGCCCCGAAAGGCACGATGCTGGTGCGTCCCAGCGAGCGGCTGGCGGAGATTTTCCCGTAAGCACCGAAACGGGGCGTATCGGACCGGCATCCGCTGTCATTTGATGCCAAACTCGCCAGATGCGCCCGATCCGTGGTACAAAGGCAGAGTTCCTCCCTCCCCCTATCGATTCAGGAGCAGCGGTGCATCATCGACACGAAGAAAGTACTGCCGATCTGAAGGAGCTGACCACCATCGCTCCCATCAGCCGTGAAGCCCATGCCGCACACCTCAAGGAAAAGGTGGATACCCGCCGGCTCATCGAGGATATCCGCGAAGAAGCCCGACGGCGGCGCGAGGAAGCCTTCTAGAAGACAGGCCTCCCGCTTCAGGTAATCTCCCCTCGCCGGCCAGCTTGGCTGCCCGGCGCCGTCAGCGTCTCCAGTTCACTGAGCCAGGCGATGGCCTGACCGCGGTTCTCTCCACACATCTCCACTGACGGCTGCAAGCCGGCGCAGAAATCCGGACGTTCGGGCTGGCCGAAGATCTTGCAGCGCATGTCCTCGCCCAGTTGTACGCACGGTACGCCGGCCGGCTTGCCGTCGGGCATGCCGGGGATCGGGCTGGTGATGGAAGGGGCGATGCAGCAAGCGCCGCATGCGTCTCGGCAGTTCATGGACTTTCCTGGTGGCGGGTAGCGCGGGGGACTGCATTGTAGTGCATCGGACGGCGCGCAGTGCCGGCGCCTTGATCTGGCCGCTTGACGCCGGCGCGGCTTGCCACTTACAGTGCCCCCTCCCGGTAATCTTGTTTCTCATGTCTGCATCGGCCAAAGAACCGCGTTGGGAACGACGCAAACAGGACCGCCCCCAGGAATTGCTGGCGGCGGCGCTGGAATTGTTCGTCGAGCGCGGTTACGCCGCTACCCGGCTGGAAGACGTGGCCACTCGCGCGGGTGTCTCCAAGGGCACGCTCTATCTCTACTTCGATGGCAAGGAAAGCCTGTTCAAGTCGGTGGTACGCGCCAATGTGCTGCCCCTGCTGGACCAGGCCGAAGCCCGCATCGAAGGCCACGCCGGCAGCAGCGCCGAACTGCTGCGTGATCTCATCCTGCACTGGTGGCAGTCCGCCTCGCACTCCGGCGTGGTCGGCATTGCCAAGCTGATGGTGGCCGAATCCGGCAATTTCCCTGAACTTGCACGCTTTTACCATGATGAAGTGACCGCGCGCGGAGATGCGACGATAGTGCGCGTGCTCGAACGCGGCATGGCACGCGGGGAATTCCGCCGCATTAACGCCGACGCCATGAAGAAAGTCATCGTCGCCCCCCTCATCATGCTGATGCTGTGGGAGCAGTCACTCGCACCCTGTGCGGCCACACCCATTGATCCGCTGGCCTACCTGGAGAGCATGATCGACCTTTGCCTGAACGGTCTCAAAGCCTGACGCCAGCCTGTCGCGCTCGCATTGCATTGAGGAAAACCCACAACAGAAGCGCCTCCAGCGGCTTTTTCAGCGCATAGATGGGCTGATTAGCCGGGCGGTGTTTGCTAAAATGCTGCCTTTCCGTCGCTATTAGATTAGATCGAGCCACCGCCATGAATATCGAACAAGCCCGCTTCAACATGATCGAGCAGCAAATCCGCCCCTGGAACGTGCTGGCGCAAGACGTGCTGGACCTGCTGATGGTCGTCAAGCGTGAAGAATTCGTCCCGGCCGCCTATCGCAGCCTGGCCTTCTTCGACACCGAGATCCCGCTGCCGGGTGGTGAAAACATGCTGGCTCCGAAGATCGAAGCGCGCATGCTGCAGGAAGCCAATGTGAAGAAGCACGAATACGTGCTGGAAATCGGCGCAGGTTCGGGCTACATGGCAGCCCTGCTGGCGCACAAGGCGCGCCACGTGACGACCGTGGAAATCTCGCCGGAACTGAAGGCCCTGGCCGAACAGAACCTGTCAGACTACGGCGTGGCCAACGTCGACGTGCAACTGGGCAATGGCGCGCAAGGCTGGACCGGTGCCGATGGCAAGGCTGGCGAATACGACGTCATCGTCATCTCCGGCTCGCTGCCGCTGCTGCCGGAATCCTTCGGCAAGCAACTCAAGATCGGCGGCCGCCTGCTGGCCATCGTGGGTTCGGCCCCGGTGATGGAACTGCAACTGATCACCCGCACCTCGGAACACGCCTTCGAGACCGTCAACATCGTGGAAACCCTGGCCAAGCCGCTGCACGCAGCGATCACGCCGTCCCACTTCACGTTCTGAGCCTCAGGGCCGAGACAGGAAAAGCATCATGGAGCACATCTCTGCCCCGGAACTGGCGGCCTGGATCAACGATCCGGACCGCCCCACCCCCCTGCTGCTGGATGTGCGTGAACCCTGGGAACACCAGACCTGCCACATTGCCGGCTCGCAGCTGGTGCCGATGAACACCATTCCCGGCCGCTTCGCTGAGCTGGACGAGGAACAGCCGGTGGTCTGCATCTGCCATCACGGCGGCCGCAGCATGCAGGTCGCGGCCTTCCTGGAACGCCAGGGCTTTACCAAGGTCATCAACCTGAGTGGCGGCGTACACGCCTGGGCTGCCCAGGTGGATCCTTCGATGGCGACCTATTGAGCCTGGTCTTTTGGTTTATTGATTCATATCGCATTCTGGCCGGCGGGCGTCATGCACATGGCGCAGGCCGGTCAGGCGGGGGCCGGGTTCTCCGGCCTGCCTGAATTCCCTTACGTTTTATCCTGATCCTTCATATCGCCTGAAAACCACCCGGGTTTCGAGGCTTGGTCCGACTACGTCTTCTGCAGCGACGGCGCGGTCTTGAGCGCGTAGAGCGAGGCCGCCAGGATGCGCTCGCCATCCTTGACCAGGTCGAAACTGTCGGGGGAAAAGAACCAGTCCGTCAGCAAGCCGCTGAAGGTGGCATGCGCCGCCAGGCAGGCCAGGCGGATATCGAGCGTGGCCGGAAGCTGGCCGCGTGCCACCGCATTGAGCAGGATCTGCTCAAGCCGCAACAATCCATCGACGTGGCATTCGCGCTGGCGAATCAGGATGGGATCATGCGCGTCGGCGAATTCGCATTTGTTGAAGATGATGTCGAACACGCGCCGACAGCGCTCATCGGTCGCCGCTATGGTCAGCACATAGATGCCGCTGCGCAGGAACTGACCCAACGGGTCTTCCACCTGCGGACTGGCGTTTTCTTCCAGCACCGCTTCCATGGGCAGGCGCACACGTTCGCACATGGCGTCGAACAGATCGCTCTTGTTCTTGAAGTGCCAGTAGATGGCCCCGCGCGTGACTTCAGCGGCCTTGGCCACGTCGGCCAGCGAGGTCTGCGAGACGCCGCGCTCATGGAACACCTGCTCGGCCGCATCGAGAATGCGGGCACGCGTTTCCAGCGCTTCTTCCTTGGTCGAACGGGCCATGTCAACAGACTCCCGGGCAAATGGCCATGGCGCAGCCCCTCAGGCGCGCCACTGGCCGGCCGTGTTGCGGATGCACATCACCCGCAACCGGCAGAGTTTCGTCAAAGGCTTCATGTGCGCAATGAAGGTCATGAAGAAGTAAGTGAGTTTCGTGCACAATATCAGGGCGTCAAATTCGTCTTCCCAGCAGCTCGGCCTATCGCCCGAAGGCATGGAAGAGCTCGGATTCAGACCAGCGGAAACGGCATCAGAGTAGCTTTCGAATCAAAATGCAAGGAATCGCTCATATTTTGCTACGCCGTTTCGAACAAGTTTGTTAAATTAATGTGATGTTTGGAAGAAATACATACATTCATGGATGTATGTATAATAGCATCCGCTTCAAGTCCCTGCCGTTCATCATCTGCAAAAAAATTCATCACCCTGGCATGAAGGGGTGGGGACTTTTTTGCATTGCAACAATCTGTAGCCCGGCTCATCCATCCCCTCCATCACCGGATGACAGGCACAGCATCATCGTCGTGACCGGTTCTACCGAATTCGTTTCATCGCCGCCCCTGGCGGCTTCAACTTTACTTTCGTGCGAGATATCTATGAGCTCAGTCAGTCGTTTCACGCGCCTCACCATGACCGTCGCCGTTGCCGCCGCGCTGGTTGCCTGCGGACAGAAACCCGCCGCGCAAGGCGGCCAGATGCCGCCGGCCGAGGTGTCGGTGGTGACCATCGCCCCGCAGCGCGTGGCCATCACCAATGAACTGCCGGGCCGCGTGGAAGCCTTCCGCGTGGCGCAGGTGCGTGCGCGGGTGGCAGGCATCGTGCAGAAGCGCGTCTTCAAGGAAGGCAGCGAGGTCAAGGAGGGCCAGGTGCTCTTCAAGATCGATCCGGCCCAGTACAAGGCCAGCCTGGAAAGCGCCCAAGCCACGCTGGCGCGCGCCCAGGCCAACCTGACGCAAACCTCGCTGACCGCGCAGCGCTACAAGCCGCTGGTGGAAGTCAACGCGGTCTCCAAGCAGGAATACGACAACGCCGTGGCCGCCCAGAAGCAGGCTGAAGCCGATGTCGCCGCCGGCAAGGCAGCGGTGCAGACCGCCAACCTGAACCTGGGTTATGCCACCGTGACCTCGCCCATCTCCGGCCGCATCGGCCGCGCGCTGGTGACCGAAGGTGCGCTGGTCGGCCAGGGGGACGCCACCCAGCTGGCCCTGGTGCAGCAGCTCGATCCGGTCTACGTCAACGTGACCCAGTCCAGCGCCGACCTGTTGAAGTTGCAGCAGGCGATGGCCGCCGGCCAGTTGAAGAGCGTGGGCGACAACAAGGCCAGCGTGACCCTGGTGCTGGAAAACGGCCAGGCTTACGAACAGCCGGGCAAGCTGCTGTTCTCCGACATCAGCGTGGATGAAAGCACCGGTTCGGTCTCGCTGCGTGCCGAATTCCCCAACCCCAAGCGCCTGCTGCTGCCGGGTACCTACGTGCGGACCAAGATCGAGCAAGCCGTGGACGAACAGGCCCTGCTGGTGCCGCAACAAGCCGTGGTGCGTGATGCCGGCGGCTCCTCGGTGATGGTGGTCAATGCCGAGAGCAAGGTCGAGGCGCGTCCGGTCAAGACGGGCGGCGCACGCGGCAACAACTGGCAGGTCATCGATGGCTTGAAGGAAGGTGATCGCGTCATCGTGGAAGGCCTGCAGAAGGTCCGCCCGGGTGCCGCCGTCAAGCCGGTCCAATGGAATCCCGCGGGCGCTCCCGCACAAGCTGCTGGCCAGCCGGCCAAGCAAGACGCGAGCGCCCAACAGAAAGCTAACTAAGAGGCTGCCAGATGGGAAAGTTCTTTATTGATCGCCCCGTATTTGCGTGGGTGCTAGCGATCTTCATCATGCTGGGCGGTGCGCTGGCCATTACCGGCTTGCCGGTGGCTCAGTACCCCAGCATCGCGCCGCCGACCATCGTGGTCACGGCGACCTATCCGGGTGCGACCGCGCAGACCCTGGACGATTCGGTGACCAGCCTGATCGAACAGGAAATGAACGGCGCCGATGGCCTGCAATACATCGAGTCGCAAAGCCAGGCCAACGGCCAGGTGCAGATCACCATCACCTTCTCGCCGGAAACCAATCCGGACCTGGCGGCGGTGGATGTGCAGAACCGCCTGAAGCGCGTCGAGGCACGCCTGCCGGCGGCCGTGACGCAACAGGGCGTGCAGGTGACCAAGTCGCGTTCCAACTTCCTGCTCTTCATCGGTCTGTCTTCCACCGATGGCAAGCTCGATCCGGTGGCGCTGGGTGACTATCTGTCGCGTAACGTCTTGAACGAAATCAAGCGCGTGCCCGGTGTGGGCCAGGCGCAACTGTTCGGTACCGAACGCGCCATGCGCATCTGGATCGATCCGAACAAGCTGATCGGCCTGAGCCTGACCCCGGCTGACGTGACGGCAGCGATCCAGGCGCAGAACGCGCTGGTGGCCGGCGGTACGCTGGGTGCCCTGCCCAGCCCCGGCAGCCAGCAGATCGCCGCTACGGTGGTGGTCAACGGTCAGCTGACCTCGCCCGAGCAGTTCGGCAACATCGTGCTGCGTGCCAATACCAACGGTTCGAGCGTGCGCCTGCGCGACGTCGCCCGCATCGAAGTGGGTGGCCAGAGCTATGACACCTCCGGCCGTCTGGATGGCAAGCCTTCGTCCTTCATCGGCGTGCAGCTGTCGCCGACCGCCAACGCGCTGGGTACGGCCACCGCCGTGCACAAGAAGATGGAAGAGCTGGCCAAGTATTTCCCGGCCGGTGTGAAGTACACCATCCCCTACGACACCTCCAAGTTCGTCAAGATCTCGATCGAGGAAGTGGTCAAGACCCTGATCGAAGCCATCGTGCTGGTGTTCCTGGTGATGTTCCTGTTCCTGCAGAACATCCGCTACACCATCATCCCGACCATCGTGGTGCCGGTGGCGCTGCTGGGTACTTTTGCCACGCTGCTGCTGTTCGGCTTCTCGATCAACGTGCTGACCATGTTCGGCATGGTGCTGGCCATCGGTATCCTGGTCGACGATGCGATCGTGGTGGTGGAAAACGTCGAACGCATCATGAGCGAGGAAGGTCTCTCGCCGGCTGACGCGACCCGCAAGGCCATGGGCCAGATCAGCGGCGCGCTGATCGGTATCACGCTGGTGCTGATCGCGGTATTCATCCCGATGGCCTTCTTCGGTGGCGCGGTGGGTGCGATCTATCGCCAGTTCTCGCTGTCGATGGTGGCTTCCATGGTGTTCTCGGTGCTGATGGCCTTCACCCTCACGCCGGCACTGTGCGCGACCATCCTCAAGCCTGTTGAGAAGGGTCATCACCACGAGAAGAAGGGTTTCTTCGGCTGGTTCAACCGCAAGTTCAACACCACCGCCAATGCCTATCAGGGCGTGATCGGCAAGATGCTCAGCAAGGCCGGCCGCTACATGATCGTCTACGTGGTGATCGTGGCCTGCGTGGGCTTGCTGTACGTGCGCCTGCCGGCCTCGTTCCTGCCGAACGAAGACCAGGGCTACATCATCACCAACGTCCAGCTGCCACCGGGCGCAAGCACCGCGCGCACTACCGAGGTGGTCAAGAAGATCGAGGAGTACTACCTCAAGGATCCGGCCGTGGAACACGCCATTGCGGTGCTGGGCTTCTCGTTCTCGGGTAATGGCCAGAACGCGGCGCTGGTGTTCACTCCGCTGAAGGACTGGGCCGAGCGCGACAAGTCGCAGTCGGCCGATGCGATCGCCGGCAAGGCTTTCGGTGCCTTCTCGCAGATCAAGGATGCGATCGTCTTCCCGCTGAACCCGCCGCCGATTCCGGAACTGGGTAACGCGACCGGCTTCACCTTCCGTCTGCAGGACCGTGCCGGTCTGGGTCACGATGCGCTGGTGCAGGCGCGCAACCAGATCCTGGGCATGGCCTCGCAGAGCAAGGTGCTGGCCGGTGTGCGTCCGGAAGGTCTGGAAGATGCGCCGCAGCTGCAACTGGACATCGACCGCGACAAGGCCAATGCGCTGGGCGTGCCGTTCTCGACGATCAACAGTGTGCTGTCCACGGCGCTGGGTTCGTCTTATGTGAACGACTTCCCCAACCAGGGCCGCCAGCAGCGCGTGATCGTGCAGGCCGATGCCAACCGTCGCCTGCAACCTGAAGATCTGACCAGCCTGTACGCCCGCAACGCCAATGGCGGCATGGTGCCCTTCTCGGCCTTCGTGACGGCCAAGTGGATCAACGGCCCCGTGCAGTTGATCCGCTACAACGGCTATCCGGCCATGAAGATCGCCGGTGGCGCAGCCCCTGGCCGCAGTACCGGCGAAGCCATGGCCGAGATGGAATCCTATGTGGCCAAGCTGCCGCCGGGCTTCGGTTTCGAGTGGACCGGCCAGTCGCTGGAAGAAAAGACCTCCGGCAACCAGGCCCCGGCACTGTATGCCCTGTCGCTGATCGCCGTGTTCCTGGTGCTGGCCGCGCTGTATGAAAGCACCTCGATCCCGCTGGCGGTGATGCTGGTGGTGCCGCTGGGCATCCTCGGTGCACTGCTGGGGGTGACGCTGCGCGCCATGCCCAACGACGTGTACTTCAAGGTGGGGATGATTGCGGTGGTGGGTCTGTCGGCCAAGAACGCGATTCTGATCATCGAGTTCGCCAAGGATCTGCAGGCGCAGGGCAAGGGCCTGATTGAAGCGACGCTGGAAGCGGTGCACCTGCGCTTCCGTCCGATCATCATGACCTCGCTGGCCTTCATCCTCGGCGTGCTGCCGCTGGCCATCGCTTCGGGTGCCGGTTCGGCCAGCCAGCGCGCCATCGGTACCGGCGTGATGGGCGGCATGATCACTGCCACCGTGCTGGCGGTGTTCCTGGTGCCGATCTTCTTCGTGGTCGTGCGCAAGATTTTCAAGGGCAGCGAGCGTCAGCGCAAGTTTGACGCCGACCACTCGCCCAAGATCAATAGTGGAGAATGACAATGGCTAATCTGTCGTTGCCGCGCTCGCCTCGCCTGCTGCAATTGTGCGCAGCGCTGATGGTGGCCGGCGTACTGGGGGGCTGCTCGCTGGCTCCCACCTATGACCGTCCGCAAGCCCCGGTGGAAACGGCCTATCCGGCCGATGCCGCCGGCCGTGCCGAACTGCAGGCCGTCAACCTGGGCTGGCGCCAGTTCTTCCCGGACCAGCGCCTGCAGCAGCTGATCGCGGCTGCCCTGGAAAACAACCGTGACCTGCGCACGGCCGTCCTCAACATCGAGGAAGCCCGCGCGCAATACCAGATCGCGCGTGCCGATCTGCTGCCCAACCTGAACGTCAATGGCAGCGCCGCCCGCACGCGGACTGCGGCCAGCCAGTCGCTGACCGGCCAGCCGTTCATCAGCAACAGCTATCAGGTCGGCCTGGCGGTTCCCGCCTACGAGCTGGACTTCTTCGGCCGCGTACGCAACCTGAAGGATGCGGCACTGGCGAGCTACCTCTCCACCGAAGAGGCGCAAAAGTCGGCGCAGATCAGCCTGATCGCGCAGGTGGCGCAGGCTTATCTGTCCGAGCGTTCCTACGCGGAACAGCTGCAGCTGGCCAACGACACGCTGAAGTCGCGCGAATCCAATCTGGATCTGGCGCAGAAGCGCTTCGACGTCGGTGCCAGCTCGGCGCTGGATTTCCGCCTGACGCAGACGCTGGTGGAGTCGGCCCGAGTATCGAAGTCCCAGCTGGAACGCCAGCGCGCGCAAGCCGAGAATGCGCTGACGCTGCTGGTCGGCAAGAAGGTCGGCGACCTGCCGCCGGCACAGCTGCTGTCGGATGAAAAGATCGTGACTGATATTCCGGCGGGATTGCCTTCCGACCTGCTGACCAATCGTCCGGACATCCGCTCGGCCGAGCAGAGCCTGCTGGCGGCCAATGCCAACATCGGCGCGGCGCGGGCGGCGTTCTTCCCGCGCATCTCGCTGACCGGCAGCTACGGCAGTGCCAGCAGCACGCTGGGTGGATTGTTCGAGTCGGGTTCGGGTGCGTGGAGCTTTGGTCCTTCGCTATCCTTGCCGATCTTCGACTTCGGCCGCAACAGCGCCAATCTGGATCTGGCGGAAGTGCGCAAGAACAAGGCCGTGGTGACCTACGAAAAGACCATCCAGACCGCCTTCCGCGAAGTGGCCGATGCCCTGG
>NZ_DBIC01000373.1:19091-19460 GCF_002296545.1 Herbaspirillum sp. UBA812
TCCGCGAAGTGGCCGATGCCCTGGTGGCACGCGGCACGCTGGACGATCAGGTCAAGGCGCAGGAAGCTTTCCTGGCGGCCCAGCAGGAACGTCTTAAGCTGACCGAACTGCGATTCAAGAACGGGATTGCCTCTTCGCTGGATCAGCTTGATGCGCAGCGGGACTTGTTCTCGGCGCAGCAGGCATTGATTCAGGCGCGGCAGTTGCGCTTGAACAATGCGATTGATCTGTACAAGGCGTTGGGTGGTGGCCTCAATGAAAATACGGTGAGCGTGGCGGCCAAGCAGTAAGCGACAAACCAACTGCCATTCATCGTTCGGACGCCGAAAACGCCGAAGCAAAAAGAGCAGACCTGAGGGTCTGCTCTTT
>NZ_DBIC01000374.1:0-11283 GCF_002296545.1 Herbaspirillum sp. UBA812
GCTGGCCGCCGGCGTGCTGGGGCTGGACATGTACCAGATGCGCGCGCCGCTGGAGGCGGCCGGCTTGAAATACATCGACTGAGTTGGTGTCACCCACAGGCTGAACCTGACAAGGAGCCGTGAGGGGAAGAAGAGAGCGTCCACGCAGAAGAGGCGCACGCCGACCTGAACAGACATCCGTACTGCGCAGCAGAGCGCCCTTGGTGTGCGCCATCCCAATTGACAAGAACACTGGATCAACCAGACCGATTTACCCACAGGAGGAGATTCCTTATGCAGTTGCAACACCCCATCCGTCTCATCCCGGCAGCCCTGCTGCTGGCCGCTGCTCCCGCTGCCTTCGCGCAGAGTTCAGTTACGATCTATGGCGTAGTGGATGTCTATACGGCCTACCAGAAGAGCACCGTCGGCGGCAAGGACACCTCGCTCTGGGCCATGGGCAACAATGGCCAGATGACCAGCCGGCTTGGCTTCAAGGGCGTCGAGGATCTGGGCGGTGGCTATCGCGCCAGCTTCAATCTGGAAACCGGTTTCGATCCCAGCACCGGCGGCCTGCAGAACAGCTACCGCTACTTCGACCGCCAGTCCTGGGTCGGTCTCGGCGGCGGCTTCGGCGAAGTGCGCGTGGGGCGGCAGAACAGCGTCATGTTCCTCTACTCGGGCAACATGGATGCATTCGGTGCGGCCACCTATGGCTCGGCCTACAACAACTTCGCCAACTGGCTGGCGCGGGTGGACAACGATATCAGCTACATCTCGCCCAGGTTTGCCAATACCACGCTGGAGCTGCATTACTCGGTCGGCGAGCGCGCTGGCAGCACCGCCGGCAATGCGGTCTACCAGATCGGCATGCAGACCCAGCAGGGACCGCTCTACGTGGGCAGTGCCTACCTCAACGCCAACAACAGCACCAACACCAACAGCGTGAAGCAGTTCATGCTGGGCGGCAATGTTGACTATGGCAGCGGCAAGGTCTACCTGGCCTTCTTCCGCACCAATGAAGTGATCTCGGCCACCACCGGCAATGTCTTCACCAACCCGGCGGGCAAGTACGATCCGGCCGGTGCCGTGGTCGGCAATACTGCGGGCGATTATCACAACACCTACAGCCTCTCGGCCGACTACCGCATCAATGCCCAGACCACCGTCGGCGCGGGGGGCGGCTACGTCAAGGACCGCTCGCGCTACAACAACAACGCGCGCCAGTTCAGCCTGATCGTGAACTACGACCTGTCCAGGCGCACGCGGCTGTATGCGGTGGCCTCACGCCTGATCAACAAGAATACCGCCGCCTATCGCATGACCGGTGCCAGCTTCACGGCCAGCCAGGCCCTGAGCCCGGACGCCGGTGCCAGCGAGACCGGCGTGCAGCTGGGGATCCGGCACACCTTCTGAGGACGGTCGTTCTCAGTCGGCAGGTACGGCATAGGCCGCGAGGAAGGTCTCCACCGCGCGGCCGACCATGCGCTTCATGCGCGGCCGCGAAATGCTGGTCTCCAGCCCCAGCATCATCGGCTTGACGGTCTCGCAATCGAGCAGGGCGCACAGCTGCAGGGTCGCCAGCATGGGATCAGCGGTGCGCAGCCGGCCGGCCGCCATCTGCTTCTTCAAGAAGGCGGCGATGCGCTCCATCCCCATCTTCGGTCCCTCTTCATGGAAGCGCCGGCCGATGTCGCTGCGGCCGGCTTCGGCCACGATCATGCGGTGCGTCTGCAAGGTGCTCTCCTGGCACAGGAAGCTGACCGCCTTTTCGCCAAAGACCTGCAAGGTCTTCGCCAGATCGTCCACCTCCTCCTGGTCCAGCGCGGCCAGGGCCGGCTCAATCTGCTTTTTCGCCTCGCCGTGGGTCACCGCCAGGAACAGCTCCTCCTTCGACTTGAAGTAGCCATACAGCGTGGCCTTGGAGCCACCAATGCGGGCCGAGATCTCGGCCATGGACGCACCCTCGAAACCCATCTCCTTGAATACCTCGGCCGCCACGGCCAGGATGGCCTCGCGCCGGGCAGGGGTCTTGACTCTCATCGAACTGTCTCCGTTTTCTTTACAAGTGTCATTTTCGTACAGATGTGTTCAGTATTGCTTGACCGGGGAAGAACTGTCAATTAATAATACTGTACAGTTCGGTATCGTTATAAAAACCTTCTTCCTTTTCCGGAGAGTCCTTCATGCGCACCACACCCCTTCTACGGCCCGTCGCTGCACTGGCCATCCTCAGTGTCCTCAGTGCCTGCGGCAAGCCGCCGGGCGGGCCGCCACCGGCAGCGGGTACGCCCGTGCTGGGGGTGATGACGGTGCGCGCGCAGCCGGTGGAGCTGCATGCCGAGTTGCCGGGCCGGACCTCGCCTTACCAGATCGCCGACGTGCGGCCGCAGGTCAACGGCATCATCAAGGCACGCAATTTCCGCGAGGGCAGCGACGTCAAGGCCGGGCAGGTGCTGTACCAGATCAACCCGGCCAGCTATCAGGCAGCCTATGACAGCAGCGTGGCGGCCTTGGCCAAGGCCGAAGCGAGCGTGAAGACGGCGCGCCTGAAGGCCAGCCGCTACAAGGAGCTGGTGGCCATCAAGGCGGTCAGCCAGCAGGATTACGATGATGCCGTGGCGTCCCTGGGCGAAGCCGAGGCCGATGTCGGTTCGGCCCGGGCCAATATGCAGACCAGCCGCATCAATCTCGATTACGCCAAGGTCGATGCGCCCATCTCCGGCCGCATTGGCAAGTCCAGCGTGACGCCGGGCGCACTGGTCACCGCCAGCCAGACCACGGCGCTGACCACCATCCAGCAGCTCGATCCCATCTACGTCGATGTCACCCAGTCCAGCACCAACTGGCTCAACCTGAAGGAAGCGCTGGCCAATGGCGAACTGCAGAAGTCCGGCAACGGCGCCAAGGTCAGGCTGATTCTGGAGAACGGCCGCACCTACGCACAGGAAGGAACGCTGCAGTTCTCCGATGTGACGGTCAACCAGGACACCGGTGCCATCACGCTGCGCGCAGTCTTCCCCAACCCCAAGACCGACCTGCTGCCGGGCATGTATGTGCGCGCCGTGCTGCAGGAGGGGGTGCGCCAGCAGGGCCTGCTGGTACCGCAACAGGCGGTCAGCCGTGACGGTGCCGGCAAGCCGGTAGCCTTCGTGGTGAATGCGGAGGGCGTGGTGGAGCAGCGCGCGCTGGTGACCGATCGTGCCATCGGCAGTCAATGGCTGGTCAGCAGCGGCCTGAAGGAAGGCGACCAGCTGGTGGTCGATGGCCAGCAGCGCGCCACTGCCGGAGCCAAGGTGAAGGTGGTGCCATGGTCGCCCAAGACCGCGGTGGCCAGCGCCAACGGCAGCGCCGGCAGCGGCAACAACTGAAAGGCGGGAAAACATCATGGCTCGCTTCTTCATTGACCGCCCCATCTTCGCCTGGGTACTTGCCATCATCGTCATGCTGGCCGGTGCCATCTCGGTGCTGACCCTGCCGATTGCGCAGTATCCGGCCATCGCACCACCGGCCATCGCCATCACCGCCAACTATCCGGGGGCGTCGGCCAAGACCCTGGAAGACACCGTGACCCAGATCATCGAGCAGAAGATGAAGGGGCTGGATCGTCTCAGCTACATGGCCTCCACCAGTGAATCGTCGGGCTCGGTGACCATCACCCTGACCTTCGAGAACGGTACCAATCCGGATACGGCCCAGGTGCAGGTGCAGAACAAGCTGTCGCTGGCCACACCCTTGCTGCCCTCGGAAGTGCAGCAGCAGGGCATCACCGTGACCAAGTCGGCCACCAACTTCCTGAACGTGCTGGCCTTCACTTCGGAAGATGGCAGCATGAGCGGCTCCGACCTGTCGGACTACGTGGCCGCCAATATCCAGGATGCGATCAGCCGGGTGGAAGGCGTGGGCGACACCACGCTCTTCGGTTCGCAATATGCGATGCGCATCTGGCTTGATCCCAACAAGCTCAACAGCTACAGCCTCACGCCGCTGGACGTGAAGAACGCCATCCAGGCGCAGAACGTGCAGGTCTCGTCCGGCCAGCTGGGCGGCCTGCCTGCTGCCGAGAACCAGCAGATCAACGCCACCATCACGGCCCAGACCCGCCTGCGCACCGCCGACCAGTTCCAGAACATCGTGCTGCGCACGCTCTCCGACGGGGCCCGCGTCAAGCTGCGCGACGTCGCCCGCATCGAACTGGGCAGCGAAAGCTATACCTCGGTCGGCCGCTACAACGGCAAGCCCGCAGCCGGCCTGGCCATCAAGCTGGCCACCGGTGCCAATGCACTCGATACCGTCAAGGCCATCGATGCCCGCGTGGCCCAGCTGGAGAAGTTCTTCCCCGCCGGAATGAAGGTGCAGAAGCCCTATGACACCACGCCCTTCGTGCGCATCTCCATCGAGGAAGTGGTACGCACCCTGATCGAAGCGGTGGTGCTGGTGTTCCTGGTGATGTACCTGTTCCTGCAGAACGTGCGCTATACCGTCATCCCGGCCATCGTCGCGCCCATCGCGCTGCTGGGCACGCTGGCGGTGATGCTGGTGGCCGGCTACTCGGTCAACGTGCTGACCATGTTCGGCATGGTGCTGGCCATCGGCATCATCGTCGATGACGCCATCGTGGTGGTGGAAAACGTCGAGCGCATCATGGCCGAGGAGGGCCTGGGTCCGCGCGAGGCCACCATCAAGGCGATGGGGGAGATCACCGGCGCCATCATCGGCATCACCCTGGTGCTGACCGCCGTCTTCATTCCCATGGCGCTGGCCGGGGGATCGGTGGGCGTGATCTATCGCCAGTTCTCGCTGGCCATGGCGGTATCGATCCTGTTCTCGGCCTTCCTGGCGCTGAGCCTGACGCCGGCCCTGTGCGCCACCTTGCTCAAACCGGTGGCCCCCGGCCATCACGAGAAGCGTGGTTTCTTCGGAGCCTTCAACCGAGCCTTCGCACGCCTTACGCGCCGCTATGAATCGCTGCTGGGCCGCTTGATCGCACGCGGTCTGCGCATGATGCTGCTCTATGGCGCGCTGTCGCTGTTGCTGGTGCTGGGTTTGCGGGCGCTGCCGTCGGCCTTCCTGCCGGAAGAAGACCAGGGCTATTTGATGACCAGCTTCCAGCTGCCCGCCGACGCTACTACCGAGCGCACGGCGCGCGCCGTGGATCAGTTCGAGCGCTATCTGAAAACGCGCGAGGATATCGGCGCCAATCTGTCGGTGCTGGGATTCGGTTTCTCCGGTTCCGGCCCCAATGCGGCGATGGCTTTCACCGAACTGAAGGACTGGAAGGAGCGCAAGGGGTCCACCGCCGCCATCGAGGCCCAGCATGCGCAGGCGGCCATGGAGAACGGAGTGGATGGCATGGTCATGAGCCTGCTGCCGCCGGCCATCGAGGAGCTGGGCAATTCCTCCGGCTTTGCCATGCGCCTGCAGGACCGTGCCAACCAGGGCCACGGCGCGCTCAAGGCGGCCGAAGCGCAACTGTTGGCACTGGCGGCACAGAGCCCCAAGCTGGCGGGCGTGTATGCGGATGGCCTGCCACCGGGGGCCAGCCTGCAGCTCAATGTGGATCGCCACAAGGCAGCCGCGCTGGGCGTTTCCTTTGCCAGCATCAGCGATACGCTCTCAGCGGCCATGGGTTCCTTCTATGTCAATGATTTCCCCAATGCGGGCCGCATGCAGCAGGTCATCATTCAGGCCCAGGCGCAATCGCGCATGCAGATCGAGGACCTGATGAAGCTGTATGTGCGCAACCAGAACGGCGGCATGGTGCCGCTCTCGGAAATGGTACAAGCCCAATGGCAGGTGGTGCCGACCCAATTGCAGCGCTACCAGGGCTTCCCGGCGGTGCGCATCTCCGGCAGTGCTGCGCCGGGCGTGGCCAGTGGCGATGCCATGGCGGAGATGGAAAGCTTGGCAAAGCAACTGCCGCCCGGCTTTGCCGTGGCGTGGACCGGCCAGTCGCTGCAGGAGCGCCTGTCAGCGGCCCAGGCACCGATGCTGATGGCCTTGTCGATGCTGGTGGTGTTCCTGGTGCTGGCGGCCTTGTACGAGAGCTGGCGCATTCCGCTGTCGGTCATGCTGGTGGTGCCACTGGGCTTGATCGGTGCGGTCGCAGCGGTGATCCTGCGCGACATGCCAAATGACGTGTTCTTCAAGGTCGGCATGATTACCGTCATCGGGCTCTCGGCCAAGAATGCCATCCTCATCGTCGAGTTCGCGCGCCAGTTGCGCGCCGAGGGTGCCGGCCTGGTGGAGGCGGCGATCAAGGCTGCGGTGCTGCGGCTGCGTCCCATCCTCATGACTTCGCTGGCCTTTGCGCTGGGCGTGGTGCCGCTGATGCTGGCCTCGGGCGCGAGTGCCGAGACCCAGCGCGCCATCGGCACGGGCGTGTTCGGCGGCATGGTCAGTGCCACGGTGCTGGCGGTACTGTTCGTGCCCTTGTTCTTCGTGCTGGTGCTGGGGGCGGGACGTCGCCGCAGCGCGCAAGGCGTGCAGGAGGCATGATGTGTCCGCGCAGTGATTTGCGGCTGTATGGCCGCCGGCTCCTCAACGACCGCGAGCAGATCCACCACGCCCGGTATCGCGACTACGATATCCGCGTCATCGCGATTCAGGGGCCGCATGGCTGGGAGATGAGCCTGCGCATCTTCCACGCCGGCAAGCGCATCCTGCGTTACCGGCAGGACAGCCCCCTGTATCTCGATTTCGAGCACGCCCGCATCGCCGGCATGCTGCGTGCGTACGAGATCATCGAACGCCGCGTGGCGGCCTGATTCTCTTCCCACGGGAGCGCGCCGTCAGCGCTTCGTCAGCCAGTGCGGCCAGCTTGCCACAGTGCAGGCCGTGCCGCCGTCTTTCTGGCTTCCCTTCCTCTCTTTTTCGTACGGCTGCCACCTACAATCCATCAGGAGTACGTGGCGGCACTGCCATGTCCGGCGTCTGCCGGACTGCCAATTTGGGTTAAAGAAAAAAGCCGCAGCTCTCTAGAATGCCATCACCCCTCACGCTGCCCGCAGGGCGCGGAAGATGCCGGTGTGCAAGGACATGAGCCTGTCCGCTGCCACGGCGATGACGAGACGCAGGTGTTTTCAGAAAAGGTAAGGGTCCGATGAGCCAGCTCGATTGCAGCAAGCATGACAAGGAAGAAAATGCGCTGAGGAAAAACGCCCTCGGCGTAGGTTTCATCATCTTCTTCGTGGTCTCCGCCGCCAGTCCCTTGAGCGTGATCGCCGGCGGATTTCCGATCGGCATCATGCTCGGCAACGGTCCCGGCACACCGGCCTTGCTGGTGCTGATCCTGTTGCTGCTGCTGGCCTTTTCGGTCGGCTATACCACCATGGCGCGCCACGTCACCAATGCCGGCGGCTTCTATGCCTTCTCCAGCGCCGGCCTGGGCGGCATGGCTGGCGGCGTGGCCGGGGTGCTGGCCATGTTCGCCTACAACATCCTGCAGATTGGGCTTTATGGCATGTTCGGCGGGGTGATGTCGGCCACCATCTTCGACATCTTCGGAGTACAACTGGCGTGGTGGGTCTATGCGGCCCTGGCCATGCTGAGCGTGGCCGTGCTCGGTTACCGCAACATCGACCTGTCGGCGCGCCTGCTGTCGGTGGTGGTGGTGGCCGAGTACCTGGCGGTGCTGGTGCTGGACTTCTGTATCCTGCGCGCCGGCGGTGATCATGGCGTCAACCTCGATTCCTTTGCACCGGCCAATGTCATGAGCGGTACGCCCTCCATCGGCCTGCTGTTCGCCTTTGCCGCCTTCATCGGTTTCGAAGCCACCACCATCTATGGCGAAGAGGCCAAGAATCCCAAGCGTGCGATACCGATTGCCACCTATACCTCGGTGCTGCTGATCGGTGCCTTCTATGGCATCTCGCTGTGGGCGCTCATCATCGGGGCCGGCAGCGACAAGGTGGTCAAGCTGCTGGAACACATGCAGGACCCGACTGCCTTCATCTACGTCATGTCGGACCACTATGCCGGGGGCGGACTGACGGCTGTGATTCGTATCCTCTTCGTCATCAGCATCTATGCCGGCTTGCTGGCCTTCCACAGTTCGGCCGCGCGCTATTTCTATGCGGTCGGGCGGGATGGCCTGCTGCACCGCCTGCTGGGCACCACCCACAAGACCTATCAAAGTCCGCACATGGGTTCGGCTCTGCAGAGCGCCATTGCGGCCGTGGTGGTGACGCTCTTTGCGGTCTCGGGGGCGCATCCCATCCTGCACCTGTTCGCCTGGTTCTCCAGCCTGGCAGCACTGTGCCTGATGCTGCTGATGATCATGACTTCGGCGGCCGTGATCTGCTATTTCCGGCGGCGTCCGGAGGCCTGTGACAGCGCCTGGCGGGTGCGCATCCTGCCGACCGTCTCGCTGGTCGCCTTGCTCTACATTCTCTGTACGGCCATCCTGCATTTCGATGTCTTGACCGGGGCCAGCAAATCCATGTCCTGGGCGTTGTGCTCGATGATCCCGCTGGCCATCCTCATCGGCGTGATGCTGGCCAGCCGTCTGCGCCGCTGTGCGCCGATGCGTTTCGCTGCGCTGGGGAGTCACAAGCTGTAGCCGCCCTCCGGCCCGGGCAGGAACCGTTGCTCAACGGGTCTCGCATTGCGAGGCCCGTTTTCTTTGGGCCACGTTTTCCGATACAGCAAAGAGGCGTGATTTGATGCGCGAATTCATGCGTGAATTCATGCGTCAATTCGGGCGTCAATTCGGGCGTGGATTCGCGCGTCAATTCACGCCTGTATTCGGGCGCAAAAAAACGCGGCACAGCTTGCGCCGCACCGCGTTGTTGCTCCGTGCGCCGATGATCCGGCGCGTCGACTTCAGGATGCCAGCAGCACCGTGATGGTCTTCTCTTCGGTATAGGCCAATGCGCCGGCCAGTCCGCCTTCGCGGCCCATGCCGCTGTCCTTGATGCCACCCCAGGGCAGGTTGGCATCCAGCGGGCTCCAGCAATTGACACCGATGGCACCGACCTTCACGCCAGCCGCCACCCGATGCGCGCGGGCCAGGTTGCCGGTCCAGACCGTGGCGGCCAGGCCGTAGCGGGAATCGTTGGCCAGGGCGATGGCTTCTTCCTCGGTATCGAAGCTGATGATGGTGCCGACTGGCCCGAAGATTTCCTCACGGGCGATGCTCATGCCATTGTTGGCATCGGCAAAGATCGTCGGCTGCACGAACCAGCCCTTGTTCGGCCGCGAGACACCGCCGGCCAGCAGGGTGGCCCCCTCGTCCAGGCCCTGCTGGATGTAGCGGTTGACGCGCTCGAACTGCGCCTTCTTGGCTACCGGCCCCATGCGCACGCCCGGCTGGCGCGGATCGCCCACGGTGATGCCGGCGGCGGCCTCGGCCAGTGCCTTGGCAAAGCGTTGCGCCAGGCTGCGCTGTACCAGAATGCGCGAACCGGCCGCGCATACCTGTCCCTGGTTGACGAACAGGCCCAGCGTGCAGCCGAACAGGGCATCTTCGAAAGGCGCATCGTCGAACACGATCTGCGGGCTCTTGCCGCCCAGCTCCAGCGTCACGCGCTTGAACTGTTCGCCGGCGATGCGCTGGATCGCGCGGCCCGCTTCGGGGCTGCCGGTGAAGCTGATCTTGGCCACGTCCGGATGTTCGCAGAGGGCACGGCCGACCTCGTTGCCGTAGCCGGTCACCACATTGATCACGCCATCCGGGAAGCCCGCTTCCTGCGCCAGGCGCGCCAGGTGCAGGGCCGATTGCGGGGTTTCTTCGGCCGGCTTGATGACCACCGTGCAGCCGGCGGCCAGCAGTGCGGCGACCTTCCAGCTGGTGATCATGAGCGGCGCATTCCAGGGCAGGATGGCACCGACCACGCCGATCGGTTCGCGGATCGTGTAGGACAGCGTGGGCTTGCCCATGTAGCCGGCCGTGGGAATGGTGCGGCCTTCCATCTGGTTGGCCCAGCCGGCGGCGGCGCGCAGGTGGCTCACGGCGTTGGGCACGTCCATCATGCGCGGCTCCATGGGCGAGCGGCCGATGGCATTGGCATCCATGTCGGCCAGCAGGTCGGCATCGCGCTCGACCAGTGCGGCCAGCGCATGCAGCAAGGTGCCGCGCTGCAGGCCGGAGAGCCGGCTCCATGCGCCGCCGTCCAGCTGCGCGCGAGCCGCCGCCACGGCCCGCGCCACGTCCTCGGCCGTGCCTTGCGCGGCGCTGGCGTAGACTTCCTCGTTGATGGGATTGACCAGGTTCATGCGCTGGCCACCGGAGGCCTCGCTGGCCTGGCCTGCAATAAAGTGCTGAAGATGGAGAGACATGCTCATTCTCGTGGTGGGTTGTCGGGAGACTGCATGCGGGTCATGCGCAGCGTCCTGCGGACGGGCGCACCTGGGCCTGCATGGAGCCAGAATGTATAGAGGGCAGGGCCGCGCAGTTAGCCCAAATGAGCAATTCGGCTGGCGACGGCGGCGAAGCTGTTGATGCAGGGAAAGAAGGGCTGCCCTGTTCTCGTCCGGGTTGCATTGATGTTGTGCATAAAAAACTAAAGTTGCACTATTTTGAAATATCGAGCCTGACAGCTTGGAAAATTGTAAAAGTATTTGCTAATTTTTGGTATTGAGATAAATTTGCATAAAACTAGCCGGAAAGGCAGACGCTGCGCGGCCCCCGGACCTGATCTCATCCAGGTCCCTTGCACGGACGCAGACATCCCATCAAAACAATGAAAATGCAGGCACGTTAAATGCATGGAGACAGAGCCACGCTCGCGGGGGCAATCGCGGCTCACTTGGAGAGAGACCATGTTGCAAAGCATTCACCGTTTTCAGGATGTGCATGTGCACGCCGCCGCCATTGGCGCGTGGAAGCAGACCTATGCACAGATTTCCGCCGGCAAGCTGGAGAGCTCGCTGATGCAGTTGTCGACCCGGCGCTGCCACGCCTTCCGCGAGCGCATCAACAAGCGCGTGGTCCAGCATGGCGAGGCACCGAAGGACCAGATCTGCTTCGCCTTCCCGATTGCCGCACCCGGTGCGGCGCACGTGCAGGGGCGCGAGGCCGATGAGAAGAGCATCCTGTTCCTGCAGGGCGGCGAGGAATTCATGTTCCACATGCCGATGGATACCGACCTGCTGTCGCTGACGTTTGACCGCGACCTGTTCGAGGAGCACCTGCACCAGATGCCCGACCCCGACCGTATCAGTGCCTTGCTGCGGCAGCCGGTCATCAAGGTGCCGCCCAAAGGCTTGCGTGCTTGTCGCGAACGCTTGCTCAACCTCTTCTCGCAATCGATGCTGCAGATCGATGGCGGTCAGTGGCAGGCCGATGCGCAGGCGGAGCAACGT
>NZ_DBIC01000189.1:0-775 GCF_002296545.1 Herbaspirillum sp. UBA812
GCCCCGCGCCCCTGCTGCGCGAGGCCGGCGGCCGGCCGCAACCGGGTGCCGACATCACCGTACACAAGCTGCTGCCGATGGGTGGCGGGGTCGGTGGCGGCTCCTCCGATGCAGCAACGACATTATTGGTCTTGAATCATTTATGGAAATGCGGATACAATCGCGCCTCGCTGATGGAGATGGGCCTGAAGCTGGGGGCCGATGTTCCCTTCTTCCTGTTCGGGCGCAATGCATTCGCCGAAGGTGTGGGTGAAGAATTGTCGCCACTGCGTACCGCAGATTGCTGGTATGTGGTGATCGAACCGGGCGTATCTGTTCCAACTTCAATAATTTTTTCATCAAAGTTGTTGACAAGGGATACGAAACCAATCAGAATAACGGACTTTCCTGATGCGACGAAACAAGTTGCTTCCAGCTTCGGGAAAAACGATCTGGAAATGGTGGCAACCGCACATTTCCCCGAAGTGGCAGCAGCAGTCGAGTGGCTGGGCAAATTCGGGAGTGCGAGGATGACCGGATCTGGCGCTTGTGTGTTTAGTGCATTCGAACACGAACATCAGGCAGACGAAGTGCTCAAGCAATTGCCTTCGCGCTGGATCGGCTGGAAAGCCAAAGCGATGCAGGAACATCCTCTCGCCCATTTAGTGCAGTCGTAATAGAGAATTAGAGAATTGGTTTGACGAAGACGCAGCGCCTGATGATGAGCGCGCCGGCACGGCAAACAGCAAGTTGCGTAGGGGAATCGCCAAGCTGGTTAAGGCACCGGATTTTGATT
>NZ_DBIC01000189.1:996-18029 GCF_002296545.1 Herbaspirillum sp. UBA812
CGCATCTGGTTTGGGACCAGAGGGTCGGGAGTTCGAATCTCTCCACCGAGACCATTGGGGTGTAGCCAAGTGGTAAGGCACCGGATTTTGATTCCGGCATTCCAAGGTTCGAATCCTTGTTCCCCTGCCATTTAATTCGGACAGGCCTTGTTTGATCAGGCCCGGGTCCAGTCAGAAAAATAAGCCGTCAATGTGAGACCGAACAAGTCAAGCATTGTCGGCTTTTCGACTTTTTAACGATTGCATTCAGGGATACCCACATGGCACTTGAGAACCTGATGGTTTTTACGGGCAACGCCAACCCCGAACTGGCGCGCGGCGTCGCTGAGAAACTCGGTATCCCGCTGGGCAAGGCCAATGTTTCGAAGTTCTCCGACGGCGAAGTCATGGTCGAGATCAATGAAAACGTTCGCGGCAAGGACGTCTTCGTGCTGCAGTCCACCTGCGCACCGACCAATGACAACCTGATGGAAATCATGATCATGGTCGATGCTCTGAAGCGCGCATCGGCTGGCCGCATCACCGCCGCCATCCCCTACTTCGGCTATGCCCGCCAGGACCGCCGCCCGCGTTCGGCGCGTGTGGCCATCTCGGCCAAGGTCGTGGCCAACATGCTGCAGGAAGCCGGCGTCGAGCGCGTCCTGATCATGGATCTGCACGCAGACCAGATCCAGGGCTTCTTCGATATCCCGGTGGACAACATCTACGCTTCGCCGATCCTGCTGGGCGACCTGGTCAACAAGAACTACGACGACCTGCTGGTCGTATCGCCCGACGTCGGCGGCGTGGTGCGCGCACGTGCGCTGGCCAAGCGCCTGAACTGCGACCTGGCCATCATCGACAAGCGCCGTCCGAAGGCCAACGTCTCCGAAGTGATGAACATCATCGGTGAAGTCGAAGGCCGCAACTGCGTCATCATGGATGACATGGTCGATACCGCCGGTACCCTGACCAAGGCAGCGGAAGTACTGAAGGAACGTGGCGCCAAGAAGGTCGTGGCTTACTGTACGCACCCGGTGCTGTCGGGTCCGGCCATTGATCGCATCGCCAATTCGCCGCTGGATGAACTGGTCGTCACCGACACCATTCCGCTGTCGCCCGCTGCACGCGGCTGCCCGAAGGTGCGTCAGCTGACCTGCGCCGACCTGCTGGCCGAGACCTTCAAGCGCATCACCAAGGGTGACTCGGTGATGTCGCTGTTTGCTGAATAAGATTTTGCATTCGCCTCGCTGCGTTTTTTGCAGCGAGGTTTTTTCGTATTCCCTGGTCGCGGGGAATATTTATCTCACGGGGCAACCGTCGATGGAATGATTCCACGACGAGTCCCGCCAACATTGGAGTTATCACATGAAAGTCATCGCCTTTCCGCGTAATGAACAGGGCACCGGAGCGAGCCGCCGCCTGCGTCGCGCGGGTCAAACCCCGGGTATCGTCTACGGTGGCACCGCTGCCCCGCTGAACATCGCTGTTGACCACAACGCGCTGTACCACGCCCTGAAGAAGGAAACCTTCCACTCGTCCATCCTGGACCTGGAAATCGACGGCAAGGTCGAGCAAGTACTGCTGCGTGACTTCCAAGTCCACGCGTTCAAGCAACTGGTCCTGCACGTTGACTTCCAACGCGTGGATGCTTCCCAGAAGCTGCACACCAAGGTGCCCCTGCACTTCGTGAACGCCGAGATCTCGCCTGCCGTCAAGCTGCACGCCGGCATCATCAGCCACGTGGCTGCTGAACTGGACGTGACCTGCCTGCCGAAGAACCTGCCTGAGTTCATCGAAGTCGACCTGGCCAAGCTGGACGTCGGTCAATCGATCCACCTGGCTGACCTGAAGCTGCCCAACGGCGTGACCGCCGTGACCCAGGAAAACCTGACCATCGCCACCGCCACCGTGCCGGCTGGTCAAGTGGCCGCTGAAGGTGAAGCTGCTGGCGGCGCTGAAGAAGCCAAGTAATTCGCTTTTTCCGCTGCAAGAAAAAACCCGCCAATTTGCGTTGGCGGGTTTTTTTCGTTAACGAGTCCGGGTCCGTGATCGGGTGAGATGGCCAGACACGACCGACCATCCCTGCCCTGCCCTCTACTTCACCTCATTTGTCTGCGGCCTCACCGGCCAGCGCTGCTGCGGTCGCGTTCCCGGTCGCCGCACCGACCAGCGCACCCGTCGTGCCGCCCTTGGCCAGCAGCGGCGCCACATGATCCAGGAACTGCTTGCCTTCCGGCGTCTGGCTCAGGGCGGCCAGCATGCCGGTCAGCTTGGTACCGCCGGCAGGTGTGAAGAGGTCGCCCAGCTTGGCCACCCCTTGCTGCATGTCGCCCGCGTTGGCGATCACCTTCAGGTCAGCGTGCTGCATGGCGCGCGCCATTTCGATACCGACGTCGCGACCCACTTCGACCTGCTTGATGGTGATCAGGTACTGCTGATAACCGGCATTGGCACCGATTTCCTTGGCCAGCTGTATCTGCGTGGTGACCGGCGCCATCAGCATGGCCTGCTCGGCGGCTGCCGCGGCCTCACCACGCGCACGCACACCATCGGCTTCCTTGAGGGCTGCGGCGAGATCACCTTCGGCGCGGGTAGTGACGGCCTGCTTCTGCGCATCGGCATTGATGACCTGCACCTGCTTCTGCGCATCCGCATTGACCACGGCCACCTGCTTTTCCTGCTCGGCCCGCACCGCGGCCACATCGCGCGCGATTTCCGCGCCGCGCACTTCCTGCACCTTCTTCACATCCATGTCGCGCTCGGTGGTGGTCTTGGCGGCGGCCTTGATTTCCTGCTGCGCCTGTTCGTTGGCAATACCGACCTGCTTTTCCTTTTCCGCCGTCCGCAGGCCGACCTGCTGGGCCGCATCCTGACGCTGCACTTCCACGGTCCGCTTGGCATCGATCTCGGCCAGCTCGGCCTGGCGCTGGTTCTCGGCAACCTTGACCCGGCTTTCCATCTCGATGCGCGATTTTTCCTTGGCCATCACGTTGTTGATGACGGTGCTGCCATTGGCATCGCGCAAGTCCATGAACTCGATGGTCTTCACCGGCAGCACACCCCATTGCGAAATCTGTTCCTGCACTTCCATCGTGAACTGCGCTCCCAGCTCGGCGCGCGACTGCATGATGTCTTCCAGCGCATTGGTGGCCAGCACCCGCCGCACGGCACCTTGCAGCACGGCCTTGAGGTCGGTGTGCAAGGCATCGAAGGTAGCAACCCGCTGGGCCGCCGTCTCGGCATTGTCGACACGGAAGAAAGCGACGGCATCGATGACGAAGGGCAACCGCTCCTTGTCATAGGCCTCGTAGTTGTTCAGCGCGACCTGGAAGATGCTCTCGGGGAATTCGGTCACCGTGATCCCCAGCTTGGGCACCCAGCTGGGCCACGCGTAATACGCATTGCCGGCGGGCTTGCCACGTCCGTAGGGAGTGCTTGAATGCGAGGTCTGCACGATGTGGACCATGTTGGTCGGCACCACGCGGCGCAGTGTAATGGCGATGATCAGGACCAGCAGCAGGATGGCCGCGACGGCCGCGATCAGACTTAACTCCAGGATACTCATACCTCTCCTTGTGGATGAATTGACGGGCCGTCATGGGCCGGCCCGAAAAACAGAGAAGGCGCGCGAATATTGTTGGGCAGCAGCGGTTTTACGCGCGACGCAAGCTCTGCGGGGATTCTCATCTTACAGGAGTTTTTCCTCTCTGCAATTCTTGTCCAACGAGAGGAAATGGCGGGATGCCAGAGGCACTCCGGCCCGTTGCAGGCCGGAGCAAACAGCTAAATTATTTACCGCTGTTGAGCCATGCCTGGCGCTGACGCAGCACCGCCACTGGCTTGGCCAGCGGCTTGAGCGTGACCTGCGGTGCGGTATCGGACTTGAGCCTGAGACTGAACTCCATCAGTTCATCACGGCGGAAGGCATGGATGCGCACGGTGTCATTGAAACGATAGCGTGCCAGCAGACCGTCCGGGCCCGCAGCCGGTACGCGCAGGCCATCGATGGCGACCAGTTTGTCGCCGGCCGACAGCCCCGCCTGCATCGCCGGACCGCCCTCATAGACGGCGGCGAGCTTGGCGTCGCCGCCTTCCTTGCCGATGCGCGCACCGAGCCATGGCTTGGCGTCGACCGGTACGCTGGCCTCATAGGCCACACCGAAGGCCGGCAGCAGATCGTCCAGCGGCACGTCCTCGGTGCCACGGATGTGGCGGTCATGGAAGCGCTTGAGGTCAGCACCGCTCAACTCTTCCATGATGGCCAGAATCTCGTCTTCCGGCACGCCCTGCTGCTTGCCGTCGTAGAAGTCGCGGCCGTAGCGTGTCCACAGCCCGCGCATCACGTCATCCAGCGAACGGCGGCCACGGGTCTGGCTGCGAATGGTCAGATCCAGCCCCAGCGCCACCAGCGAGCCCTTGGTGTAGTAGCTGACGATGGCATTGCTGGCGTTTTCATCCTGACGGTAATACTTCACCCAGGCATCGAAGCTGGACTCGGCCACGCTCTGCTTCTTGCGGCCGGTGCCGCGCAGGACGCCCGTGACCGTCTTGCCGACCAGCTTGAGGTAATTGTCCAGATCGATGACCCCGGTACGGACCAGGAACAGGTCATCGTAATAACTGGTAAAGCCCTCGAAGAGCCACAGCAGCGAGGTGTAATTTTCCTGACGCAAATCGTAGGGCGCGAACACCGCCGGCTTGATGCGCTTGACGTTCCAGGTGTGGAAATACTCATGGCTGCACAAGCCCAGGTAAGTGCGGTAGCCATCGGTCTGTTCCGGCTTGCCCTTGACCGGCAGGTCGGCCCGCGAGCAGATCAGCGCAGTCGATGCACGGTGTTCCAGACCACCGTAGCCGTCACCCACGGCCAGCGTCATGAAGACATAGCGATCCATGGGGGCACGCTTGCTGCGCGGCTCGAAGAAGGCGATCTGCGCCTCGCAGATCTTCTTCAAGTCATCGCACAGGCGTGCCAGGTCGAGATTGGGCACGCGGCCCGTAATGACTACATCGTGTGGCACGCCATGCGCCTGGAAAGTGGCCAGGGCAAAGTCGCCGATCTCTACCGGGTGATCAATCAGCGCATCGTAGTTCGGTGCAACGTAAGTCCCGAAACCATAGCGCTTGGCCTTGAGTTCCGGCATGGCCGTGGCCACGCGCCAGCGCTTGAAGTCATCCCCTTCCGGACGGACGATGTCCACCACGTGCTCGCCCTCCTCGAAACCATGCGCGGCCAGGAAGACGCTGGTGCCATTGAAGAAGCCATGCGTGCGGTCCAGGTGGGCCGTGCGCACCGACAGGTCCCAGGCATACACCTGATAGTGCAGCGTGAGCGCAGCCTTGCAGGGGGCGGCTTGCCAGGTGTGCTTGTCCAGTTTCTTCACCACGACCTTGCGGCCATTGGATTCGCCACGCAGCTGCACGATGTTCTTGCCGAATTCACGAATCATGTAGCTCCCCGGAATCCAGGCCGGCAGCGAGAAGACCTGGCCGTCAGCGGCCGGGCTATCCACGGTGACGCTGACGTCGTAGAGATGGGAGGCAGGATCGAGGGAAGTGATGCGGTAGCGGATCGGGGTTGCCATTGCGATGTGCGTAGGGATGGTGCCGGCAGGCGGCGATGGGCCATTTTACACGCGCGGCCAAAGGGCATGGGGCTTGGGGCGCAGGCATGGCACGAAACACATGACGAAAAAAAACCGGACCGGCTTGCGCCGATCCGGGTCCAGGGTCAAACGAAAACTGCAGAAAACTGCGTACTGCTTGATACTTTTTAAATCATATAAATCATTCAGCGTTCAGTACGAGGCGACCAATCAGCGCGGCAGCAGCGAAGAACCCATCAGGAATTCATCCACCGCACGTGCGCACTGGCGGCCTTCGCGGATCGCCCACACCACCAGCGACTGGCCACGGCGCATGTCGCCCGCAGCAAAGACCTTGTCCACCGAGGTCTTGTAGCAGCCTTCGCCATCGGTCGTGGCCTTGGCATTGCCGCGCGCATCCTTCTCGACGCCGAAGGCATCCAGCACCTGCTGCACCGGCGAGACGAAGCCCATGGCCAGCAACACCAGGTCAGCCTTGATCTCGAATTCCGAATCGGGCACTTCGACCATCTTGCCGTCCTTGAACTCGACGCGCGCCGCGATCAGCTTCTCGACCTTGCCGCCCTTGCCTTCCAGGCGCTTGGTGGTCACCGCGAAATCACGTGCGCAACCTTCTTCGTGCGAGGAAGAGGTACGCAGCTTGATCGGCCAGTAGGGCCAGACCAGCGGCTTGTTTTCGGATTCCGGCGGTTGTGGCATCAGTTCGAACTGGGTCACCGAAGCGGCACCATGACGGTTGGAGGTACCGACGCAGTCGGAGCCGGTGTCGCCACCGCCGATGACGACCACGTTCTTGCCGGTGGCCATGATCTGGCTCTTGAGCTTGTCGCCGGCATTGACCTTGTTCTGCAGCGGCAGGAAGTCCATGGCGAAATGCACGCCCTTCAGTTCGCGGCCCGGCACCGGCAGGTCACGCGGGGATTCCGCACCACCAGCGATGACGACGGCGTCGAATTCCTTCTTCAGCTCTTCCGGGGTGACGCTTTCCTTGGACCAGTTGTTGACGCTCTCGGGGAATTCCTTGCCGACGAACACGCCGGTACGGAAGCTCACGCCTTCGGCCTTCATCTGTTCGACGCGCAGGTCGATGTGCGACTTTTCCATCTTGAAGTCGGGGATGCCATAACGCAGCAGGCCGCCGACGCGATCGTTCTTTTCAAACACGGTCACGTCATGACCGGCGCGCGCCAGCTGCTGGGCAGCGGCCAGGCCGGCAGGACCGGAGCCGACCACGGCGACCTTCTTGCCGGTCTTGACCGCAGCAGGTTGCGGCACCACCCAGCCGTTTTCCCAACCCTTGTCGATGATGAAGTGCTCGATCGACTTGATGCCCACGGCGTCATTGTTGATGCCCAGGGTGCAGGCGGCTTCGCAGGGTGCCGGGCAGATGCGGCCGGTGAACTCGGGGAAGTTGTTGGTCTGGTGCAGGGTGTCCAGGGCTTCCTTGTAGTTGCCGCGATAGACCAGGTCATTCCAGTCGGGAATGATGTTGTTGACCGGGCAGCCGTTGTTGCAGAAGGGGATGCCGCAGTCCATGCAACGCGCGCCCTGGATCTTGGCGTCAGCGTCGCTCAGGTGCAGGACGAATTCCTTGTAATGCTTGGTACGCGCGGCAGGTGCCTCGCTGGCCTCTTTCAGGCGCTGGTACTCCATGAAACCGGTTGCTTTTCCCATTTTCCTCTCACATTCTCGCTAAGGATGCGGCGGGCGGCGCTCTTCACTTTTCGCGCCACGCCCGCCAGCGTGCTTGATTGATTAGTCCGATCACAGCCTGAAGATCAGGCAGCGACCTTTTCCTTCTTAGTTTCGGCAGCGGCGGCCAGTTCGGCCAGCGCACGCTTGTACTCGGTCGGGAACACCTTGACGAACTTGGCGCGCGACGCCGCCCAGTTATCCAGCAGGTAGCGCGCACGCGTGCTGCCGGTGTACTTGAAGTGGCGCTCAATCAAGCCGCGCAGGATGGCTTCGTCGGTCTGGCGTTCGCCACCGCGCAGCAGGCTGTGCCAGATGTCGCGGCCCAGGGTCTGCTCCTGCTCGGTGTCGGACAGGACCTTCTCCAGGCTGACCATCGAGGTATTGCACTTGCCGGCGAAATCGCCTTCCGGGTCATACACGTAAGCGATACCACCCGACATGCCCGCTGCGAAGTTGCGGCCGGTATTGCCCAGCACCACTACGGTGCCGCCGGTCATGTATTCGCAACCGTGGTCGCCGGTGCCTTCCACCACTGCAGTGGCACCGGAGTTGCGCACGGCGAAACGCTCGCCGGCCACGCCGTTGATGAAGGCTTCACCGCTGATGGCACCGTACAGGACGGTATTGCCGGAGATCATGTTGTCCACCGCACGGCCACGGAACTCGGTGTTGGGACGCACGATGATGCGGCCACCCGACAAGCCCTTGCCGACGTAGTCGTTGCCTTCGCCGACCAGGTCCAGGGTCACGCCCTTGGCCAGGAAGGCGCCGGCGGACTGGCCTGCGGTACCTTGCAGCTGGATGTGGATGGTGTCGTCCGGCAGGCCTTCATCGCCGTAACGCTTGGCCACTTCACCCGAGAGCATGGCGCCGACGGTACGGTTGAGGTTCTTGATCGGGGAGATGAAGGAAACCTTCTCGCCCTTCTCCAGCGCGATCTTGGCTTGCGCGATCAGCTTGTGGTCCAGTGCCTTGTCCAGGCCGTGGTCTTGCACGTCGGTGTGGTACACCGGCAGGTTCGATTCGGGCTGGTGGAAGATGCGGCTGAAGTCCAGGCCCTTGGCCTTCCAGTGCGCGATGGCCTTGGAACGGTCCAGCAGGTCGGCACGGCCGATCAGTTCGTCGAACTTGCGGATACCCAGCTGGGCCATGATCTGGCGCGCTTCTTCAGCGATGAAGAAGAAGAAGTTGACCACGTGTTCCGGCTTGCCGGAGAACTTGGCGCGCAGCACCGGATCTTGCGTAGCCACGCCCACCGGGCAGGTGTTCAGGTGGCACTTGCGCATCATGATGCAGCCTTCGACCACCAGCGGTGCGGTGGCGAAACCGAATTCGTCCGCGCCCAGCATGGCACCGATGACCACGTCACGGCCAGTCTTCATCTGGCCGTCAGCCTGCACGCGGATGCGGTTGCGCAGGCCGTTCAGGACCAGGGTCTGCTGGGTTTCCGCCAGGCCCAGTTCCCACGGGGAACCGGCGTGCTTGATCGAGGACAGCGGCGAAGCACCGGTACCGCCATCGTGACCGGCGATGACCACGTGGTCGGACTTGGCCTTGGCCACGCCGGCAGCAACGGTACCGACACCCACTTCGGAGACCAGCTTGACCGAGATGGAAGCGCGCGGGTTGACGTTCTTCAGGTCGTGGATCAGCTGGGCCAGATCCTCGATGGAGTAGATGTCATGGTGCGGCGGCGGCGAGATCAGGCCCACGCCCGGCACCGACACGCGCAGCTTGGCGATGTATTCCGAGACCTTGTGGCCGGGCAACTGGCCGCCTTCGCCGGGCTTGGCACCCTGGGCCATCTTGATCTGGATCTGGTCGGCCGAGATCAGGTATTCGGCGGAGACGCCGAAACGGCCCGATGCCACCTGCTTGATGCGCGAGCGCAGCGAGTCGCCTTCCAGCAGCGGGATGTCGACTTCGATGTGTTCCTTGCCGATTTCGGAAGCCAGGGTCGCACCTTGCTTGATGGGGATGCCCTTCAGCTCGTTGCGATAACGGTTGACGTCCTCGCCACCTTCACCGGTGTTGGACTTGCCGCCGATGCGGTTCATCGCGATGGCCAGCGTGGCGTGGGCTTCGGTCGAGATCGAGCCCAGCGACATAGCACCGGTGGCGAAGCGCTTGACGATTTCCTTGGCCGGTTCCACTTCATCGATCGAGATCGCCTTGGAGGGGTCGATCTTGAACTCGAACAGGCCGCGCAGCGTCATGTGGCGCTTGGACTGGTCGTTGATGATCTGGGCGTATTCCTTGTAGGTGTTGTAGCTGTTCGAACGGGTCGAGTGCTGCAGCTTGGCGATCGCGTCCGGGGTCCACATGTGCTCTTCGCCACGGATGCGGAAGGCGTATTCGCCACCGGCGTCCAGGGCGTTGGCCAGCACCGGGTCGGCGCTGAAGGCGGCGGTGTGCAGGCGCAGCGCTTCTTCGGCCACTTCGAACACGCCGATGCCTTCGACGTTGGACGCGGTGCCCTTGAAGTACTTGTCCACCAGCGCCTTCGACAGGCCGATGGCTTCGAAGATCTGCGCGCCGCAGTAGGACATGTAGGTCGAGATGCCCATCTTGGACATGACCTTCAGCAGGCCCTTGCCGACCGCCTTCTGGAAGTTGTAGATGGCCTTCTCAGGCGACAGGTCGCCCGGCAGACCCTTGGCCAGATCGGCCAGGGTGTCCATGGCCAGGTACGGGTGAATCGCTTCGGCGCCATAGCCTGCCAGCAGGGCGAAGTGGTGCGTTTCGCGGGCCGAACCGGTTTCCACCACTAGACCGGTGGAGGTGCGCAGGCCCTTGCTGACCAGGTGCTGGTGGATGGCCGAGGTGGCCAGCAGTGCCGGAATCGGCAGCTGGTCGGCATCGACCTTGCGGTCCGAGATGATCAGGATGTTGTGGCCCGACTTGACCGCATCCACGGCCTTGGCGCACAGCGAAGCCAGGCGGGCTTCGATGCCTTCCTTGCCCCAGGCGACCGGGTAGCAGATGTTCAGTTCGTAGGACTTGAACTTGCCGCCGCTGTGCGCGCTGATGTTGCGCAGCTTGGCGATGTCGTCATAGTCCAGCACCGGCTGCGACACTTCCAGGCGCATCGGCGGGTTGATGTTGTTGGTGTCCAGCAGGTTGGGCTTGGGGCCGATGAAGGACACCAGCGACATGACCAGCGCTTCGCGGATCGGGTCGATCGGCGGGTTGGTCACCTGCGCGAACAACTGACGGAAGTAGTTGTACAGCGGCTTGTTCTTGTTGGACATGACCGCCAGCGGCGAGTCATTGCCCATGGAGCCGATGGCTTCCTCGCCACCGCTGGCCATGGGGGCCATCAGGAACTTGACGTCTTCCTGGGTGTAGCCGAAGACCTGCTGCAGGTCCAGCAGCTTCAGGGACGAGGACGGCTGGCGCGGCTCTTCCTTCAACTCGTCCAGCTTGACGCGTACCGAGTTGATCCACTGCTTGTAGGGCTTGGCGTTGGCGTAGGTGTCCTTCAGTTCCTTGTCGTCGATGATGCGGCCGGCATCCAGGTCGATCAGGAACATCTTGCCCGGCTGCAGGCGCCACTTCTGGATGATCTTGGATTCGGGAATCGGCAGCACGCCGGATTCGGAAGCCATCACCACCAGGTCGTCATCGGTGACGATGTAGCGCGCCGGACGCAGGCCGTTGCGGTCCAGCGTGCCGCCGATGTGGCGGCCGTCGGTGAAGGCCAGCGCAGCGGGGCCGTCCCACGGCTCCATCATGGCGGCGTGGTATTCGTAGAAGGCGCGGCGGTTGTCGTCCATCGAGGTGTGGTTTTCCCAGGCTTCGGGGACCATCATCATCATCGCCTGCGGCAGCGGATAGCCGGCCATGACCAGCAGTTCCAGCGCATTGTCGAAGCTGGCGGTATCGGACTGGCCTTCATAGATCAGCGGGAACAGCTTCTTCAGGTCCGAACCCAGCACGGCCGACTGCATCACGCCTTCGCGGGCGCGCATCCAGTTGAAGTTGCCCTTGACGGTGTTGATTTCACCGTTGTGGGCGATCAGGCGGTACGGGTGGGCCAGCGGCCATTCCGGGAAAGTGTTGGTGGAGAAGCGCTGGTGCACCAGAGCCAGCGCGGAGACACAGCGCTCGTCCTGCAGGTCCTTGTAGTACACGCCGACCTGGTCGGCCAGCAGCAGGCCCTTGTAGACCACGGTGCGGGCCGACATCGAGGGCACGAAGAATTCCTTGCCGTGCAGCAGGTTCAGGGCCTGGATGGCGTGGCCGGAGGACTTGCGGATCACATACAGCTTGCGTTCCAGCGCGTCGGTGACCATCACGTCGGGGCCGCGGCCGATGAAGATCTGGCGGATCACCGGCTCTTTTTCGCGCACGGTCGGCGACATCGGCATGTCGCGGTCCACGGGCACATCGCGCCAGCCCAGCACGATCTGGCCTTCGGCCAGCACCGCGCGTTCGATTTCCTGTTCACAGGCAATGCGGGAGGCGTTTTCCTTCGGCAGGAAGACCATGCCCACGCCGTATTCACCGGGCGGCGGCAGGTCCACGCCCTGCTTGGCCATCTCTTCACGGTAATACTGGTCGGGGATCTGGATCAGGATACCGGCACCGTCACCCATCAACGGGTCGGCACCGACAGCACCCCGGTGATCCAGATTCTTCAGGATGAGCAAACCCTGGTCAACGATGGAATGGGTTTTCTTGCCCTTGATGTGGGCGATGAAACCGACGCCACAGGCGTCATGTTCATTTGCTGGGTCGTAAAGGCCTTGCGCGTGCATAACGGTACTCCACCACATTGACAGTAAGGATTTGAAGAATAGTGCACTGCACCCAATAGTTCAATGAAAATAATTAGGGTCTGAGTGCAATTAAAATCCCCATGATTTTCAGGATTTTTATAATAGGGACAGAGTAATGCAGTGCAGATTCAAGTCCTTGATTACAAAGACTTATTTTTGAAAGCTTACGATTCTTGCTGGACGGATACTTCATCTGCCTCGCTCGCAATGCGAACGATGGCGGGTCGGCCACGCTTGGCCGGACTGACGCGCCGGTGGGTCTGGCGCTCCAGCCCCTGCTTGAAATCTTCCGAACCCAGTGCCCAACCCTTGAGCGTGGCATCGGTGATGCGCTCCACTTCGGCGCGCGCCAGTCCTTCTTCGGTGAGCTGGCGATAAGCGATCTCACGATCGAAGGGAGTGTTGCCAATCGACCAATATTGAGGATGGTCGGTGATCAGCCCATCCTGCTTGGCCCCGATGTGATGCATGTAGCTGGACCACGGATAATCTCCCGGGCTGACCGCCAGGCCATTGCGCACCGGGTTGAGCTCGATGTAGCGGCAGATGGCCAGCAGGTAGAGCTCGGGGTCGATGACGGTGGCGCGGTAACGCCCCTGCCACAGCGTGCCGCTGCGTCCATGCTTCTGGTTGAAATACGGGACGTAGTGACGTCCGATCCATTGCATCATCCGTGCCAGGCCTTGATCGTCAGCCGGAGTAGCCAGCAGGTGCAGGTGATCCGGCATGAGCACATAGGCATGGACGGCCACCTTGAATTGCCTTGCAGCATCCTTGAGCCAGCCGAGGAAGGCCAGATGGTCATCGGCATCACGGAAGATGACCAGGCCGTCATGGCCACGCTGGATGATGTGGTGCGGCTGGTGCGGAACGACGAGTCGGGGAAGGCGGGCCATGGCAGACGCTGCAAACCGGTTGAGTGGAGCAGACATTCTAATGCACTCCGTCCCCAATAAACGGGCGATGCCGAATTTGCATCGTTTTATCCAATTTATTCACTCGCGCATAAAAAAACCGGCCAGATTGCTCCAGCCGGTCAAGCCCCACGTTGAATTGTTCACATCTCCATCAAAGCCGCTTATACCGCCGTGGTTTCCTTGTCCTTGCCCTTGGTCAGGACCAGGCTGGCGATGATGGAGATCACCAGGATGGCACCGACGATGGACAGCGAGACCAGCACCGGCACGTGGAACCAGTAGGACGCCAGCATCTTGCCGCCCACGAACAGCAGCACCAGGGCCAGGCCATACTTGAGCAAGTGGAAGCGCTCTGCCGAATCAGCCAGCAGGAAGTACAGCGCACGCAGACCCATGATGGCGAACATGTTCGAGGTGAAGACGATGAACGGATCCTTGGTAATGGCGAAGATCGCCGGGATGCTGTCCACCGCGAAGATCACGTCGGAAATTTCGATCAGCAGCAGCACCAGCATCAGCGGGGTGAAATAGCGCACGCCATTGATGCGGGTGGTGAAGTTTTCGCCGTCGTAGTTGTCACTGATCTTCATATGGCCGCGCAGCCAGCGCAGCAGCGGGTTGTCACCCAGATCAGATTCCTTGTCGGCAAAGATCAGCATCTTGATGCCAGTGAACACCAGGAAGGCACCGAACACGTACAGGATCCAGCTGAACTGCGCGATCATCCAGGCACCCAGCAAAATCATCACGGCCCGCATGACGATGGCACCGATGACGCCGTACAGCAGCACGCGGCGCTGCATTTCAGCCGGCACGGCGAAGTAGCTGAAGATCATCAGGAACACGAAGATGTTGTCGACCGACAGCGCCTTCTCGATCAGGTAACCGGAGAGGAACTCGGCGCCCTTCTGGTTGGCGAACTCGCGGCCGACGTTGGCATCAAGGTACCACCACATCAGGCCGGCGAACAGGAAGGCCAGCGACACCCATACCACCGACCAGCTCAGCGCCTCCTTGGGCGACACCCGGTGGGCGTTGCGGCCGCCCAGGGCAAACATGTCCACGGCCAGCATCCCCAGCACGAAGACGATGAAACCTATCCACATGGGCAGGCTTGCGAAACTCTCTACACCGTTCATGGCAGACCTCTCTTCTTTATCTTCTTTCAGTGTGACAACGATTCACGGCACAGCGACAACTCCGAACCGCACCTGACAAGGCGCTACTGTAGGCCAAACCAGACTGAATGAAAATTCGAATATTTTGAGATAATACTTCGGAAAAACCGAAGTATTGAAATCACCCGCAACCAGGAAGCAGCCCATGGCCAGCCTCAACTACAAGCATCTCCACTATTTCTGGACGGTCGCCAAGACCGGCGGCGTGGCGCGCGCCAGCGAGCGGCTGCACCTGACCGCGCAGACCATCAGCGGGCAGATCAGCCTGTTCGAGGAATCCCTGGGCTACAAGCTCTTCAAGCGCGTGGGCCGGCGGCTGGAACTCAATGATGAAGGCCGCATGGTGTTCGATTACGCCGAACGCATCTTCAGCCTCGGCGAGGAGCTGGAAGAAGCGCTGCGCCTGCGCCCCGGCGGACGCACGCTGCAACTGCGCGTGGGCGTGGCCGATGCCGTGCCCAAGGCGATTGCCTACCTGCTGCTGGAAAGCGCACTGGCGATGCAGGACCCGATCCGCATCATCTGCCGCGAAGGCAAGCTGGACGTACTGCTGGCCGACCTGGCCATCCACAAGCTGGACATCATCATCGCCGACAGCCCGATGCCGCCCAATGTGGACGTGCGCGGCTACCACCACTTGCTGGGCGAATGCGATACCAGCTTCTTTGCCACGCCCGAACTGGCCAGGCGCTATCGCAAGGGCTTTCCGCAGAGCCTCGATGCCGCGCCCTTCCTGATGCCGGGGGAAGATGCGGCGGTGCGTCCGCGCCTGCTGCGCTGGTTCGAGAAGGAAGGCATCCGCCCACAGATCACGGGGGAATTCGACGATGGGGCCCTGCTGCTGGCCTTCGGCGACGCCGGCGCCGGCATCTTTGCGGCCCCCACGGCCATTGCCGGGCAGATTCGCAAGCAATATGGGCTGGTGGAGATCGGCAAGACCGACGCCATCCGCGAGCAGTTCTATGCGATCTCGGTCGAGCGCAGGCTGAGCCATCCGGCCGTGCTGGCGATCCAGACGGCGGCGCGCGGCAACCTCATCGTGGGGAGCACTCCACCCCGCTCCGGCGGCAAGACTGCAAGCCGGCAATGAGCCCGGCGGCCGCAGCCGTGGATGTTGTGGATAAAGACAAATATATATGAACCTTGGTGCATATCCCTTGCACACATGTGGCAAACAGACTCGTCATACCAGTGCAGTCGTAGATGACGGGAAATGCAGGGCTGAAAATGGGATGAAAAAACGCGGCACAAAAGAAAAACCCCACGGCCCTTGCGAGTCGTGGGGTAAATCCCATTCTCGGGGGGGAGAATGGAGGGGGAACTTCAATATAGGGAAATAGCCGAGCTGTCGCAGCCGTTTTTACAAATGGTTACACCCTCTTCATATGCTGCAACCGCAAACATATTTGTGGCGTGGAGGTTCATATCAAAACAATCCGATATGAATCCAATATATCAAAGACTTGCCACAAGTAAAGAACGCAGGGCCAGCAAAGAGGCCGAGCTGCGTTCCCGCCGGCTGATCAGGAAGGTGGTCACGCGGCCATCGCGGCCCAGCGAATGGGTGGCAAATCCGTGCGGTTCCATCTGCATCGCGATCACCGAACGCGGCACCACCGCCACCCCGGCACCTGCCGCCACGCAGGCCAGGATGGCGTGATAGGAAGCCAGCTCCAGCGTGCGTACCGGCACCCCGCCCTTGCCTTGGCCGGCGAACCAGCTTTCTGCATGGCGGCGGTAGGCGCAGCCCTGCTCGAAGACGATCAGGGTATCCAGCATCACATCCTCGGGCGAGCGCACCCGGCGATGGCTGCGCGGCGTCACCAGCAGCAGTTCTTCCTTGTACAGCGGTGTCGCGGACAGGGCGCCATCCTCGATGGGCCCAGCCACCAGCGCCGCATCCAGCTTGCCGGCGCGCACCCCGGCGATCAGTACGTCGGTCGGGCCGGTCGACAGTTCCAGCCGCACTTCGGGCCAGCGCTGGTGGAATTCGGCCAAGGGGGCCGGCAAGCGGCTGGCGGCGGCGCTTTCCATGGAGCCGATGCGCAGGCGGCCTCGCGGATTCTGCGGCGAAACCACCTCGCGCGCCTCCTGCACCAGGTCGAGGATGCGTTCGGCGTAATCCAGCAGGGCTTCGCCCGAGGCGGTCAGCACCAGCCGCTTGCGGTCGCGCACGAACAGCGGCACGCCGATGGATTCCTCCAGCTGCTTGATGCGCGTGGTGACATTGGACTGCACCCGGTTGAGCCGCTCGGCGGCGCGGGTCACGCCGCCTTCGGCGACGACGGTGCGGAAGATTTCCAGTTCGGCCAGTTCCATGGCTGCTCCAGTGGATGTTCTCGAATCAAGATGAAGTCATCCCGATTATTCATTTTTTGGAATGACTGAAAGACGATAGCATAGACCCCTGTTCACCTCACGCCTTTGCGCTTGCCCATGACCCAGCCCGCCGCCTCACACCCCAGCGCCTCCCTTCACGCGCTGGCCTGGAAAGTCTGCCTGTCCGGCATGGTGGCCCTGTCGGTGGCGATGGGCATCGGCCGTTTCGCCTTCACGCCTTTGCTGCCGATGATGCTGCACGAAGGCAGCCTCTCGCTGCAGATGGGCGGCTGGCTGGCCACGGCCAATTACCTGGGCTACTTCGCCGGTGCCATGCTGTGCGCCTTCCATCGCAGCAAGCGCGGCGTGGCCATGCTGCGCGCCGGGCTGGTGGTGACCATCCTGCTCACGCTGGGCATGGGCGTGCTGCATCAGGACTGGATCTGGCTGTGGATGCGCTTTCTCTCCGGCGTGGCCAGCGCCTATGTGTTCGTCTATACCGCCGGCTGGTGCCTGCAGCAACTGACGCAGCTGGGCCGTCCGGAACTGGGCGGC